>SLAK01000125.1 GCA_007126855.1 Dehalococcoidia bacterium
CTGGCTGTGCCTGACGTCGATCCGAGCAACGACCGGCCGGACGGCGACGTCACGTCCGAAGCGTCCGGCTGATCGCATGCCGCCACGAAGATTACGACGAGGACCACGAGGGCGGGAAGCAGGCGGAGGCTTCTCAGCCTCCGCTCTCTCCTCGTCAACGAATCGTCAATCGACAATCGTAAATCGTGAATCGACCTAAGGATTGGCTCGGACCTCATCGTTGCGGGCGGTCACCAGGATCATGCGGTTCAGCGCGTTCATGTAGGCGCGCGCGCTTGCCACAATGATATCGGTATCCGCGGCCCTGCCCAGATAGGTCTTGCCGTCTTCGGCGATCGTGATGCTCACTTCGCCCTGTGCGTCGATGCCTTCGGTGACGCTCTTCACACTGAACTCCGTCAGCTCCGGCGTCAGCGCGGTGATGCGGTTCATCGCCCGGTACACCGCGTCCACGGGGCCGGTGCCCGTTGCCGCGTCGGTCTTCACGTTGCCCTCGGGATCGATGAGACGGAGCGTCGCGGTGGGAGTCCCCTTGTCCGTTGCGGTCACCTGCACCAGGTCGAGCTTCCAGGCGGCGTCCTCCATCGACCGCATGTTGTCGGTCACGATGGCGATGAGGTCCCGGTCGTCGACCTCCATCTTCTTGTCCGCCAGCTCCTTGAAGGCGACGAAAGCCCGCGTCATCTCTTCTTCGGTCAGCTCGTAGCCCAGCTCCTGCATATGCATCTTGAAGGCGTGGCGTCCCGAGAGCTTGCCCAGAACCAGCTGCGTGCCCGTCGGGATGCCGATGTCCTCCGGGTCCATGATCTCCCAGGTCTCACGCAGCTTCAGGATGCCGTCCTGGTGGATGCCGGACCCATGCCGGAAGGCGTTCTTGCCCACGATCGCCTTGTTCCACTGCACCGGCATGCCTGAGTAGCGCTCCACCAGTTTGCTCGCCTTGTAAATCTCCTTCGTGTTGATGTCCGTGTGGACCTTGTCGAAGAAGTCAGCGCGCGTCTTGATGGCCATCACCACCTCCTCCAGCGAGGTGTTGCCGGCCCGCTCGCCGATGCCGTTGATGGTTACCTCCACCTGGCGGGCGCCATGGGTCACCGCGGCCAGCGTGTTTGCGGTGCACAGCCCCAGGTCGTTCTGGCCATGGAAGCTGAGGCGGGCCTTGTGGATGTTCGGCACGCGCTTCTGGATCTCGTCGAAGACCCAGCCGATCTCCTCCGGCATCGCATAGCCGACTGAGTCCGGGATGTTGATTGTCGTCGCGCCGGCATCAACGCAGCGCTGCACGATCTCGAAAATGAAGTTCGGGTCCGCCCGCGTCGCGTCCATCGGGCTGAACTCGACGTTGCTCGTGTACTGTGCAGCATGACGCACCATGGCTTCCGCCTGCGTCAGGACCTGCTCCCGGTCCTTGTTCAGCTGGTGCGCCATTTGGATGTCGCTCGTGTTGATGAACACGTGGATGCGCGGGTCGGCCGCTTCCTTGATGGATTCCCAGGCCGTATCGATGTCCGTGGGGACCGCGCGGGCCAGCGCGCAGATTGTTGCGTCGCGCACTTCGCGCGAAACGGCGGTGACGGCCTCGAGGTCACCGGGGGTGGAACAGGGGAAGCCGGCTTCGATGATGTCGACGCCGAGCCGCTCCAGCTGTTTGGCAATCTCCACTTTTTCGTGGGGGGTAAAGGCGACGCCGGCGGACTGTTCGCCGTCGCGCAGGGTGGTGTCGAATACGTATACCTTCTCGGTCACGGTAAAGGTTCCTCCCGCCCCGGCCTGCCGGGGGCTGCTGGTTCAGGTTGAGCACCGGGCTTCGCGAAGATCCGGGAGCACCGGTGACGTAGGTTCAAAGGGGTACGCCTCGTCCCGCAAGGGGAACAAGCACGGTAGGCCCGCATCGCGGCGCTGCGCCCTGAACTTAGGAATGAATGGGGACAGCATGCGGCGCGCTCGCGGGCTAGCTGGCAGCCCGGAGCGTGCGCCCCGGTGAGTCCGGGGCGGTGCGAGTCTCCTCTGTGAGGTGTGCGGCAAAGCGCGCATGCATGCAAGTCATTTCAACCTAATCCTCGCCTGAATGCAATCCGTTCAACAGGGGTCTTCACCAGATGGTCGCGAAGGTCGCCATCTTGGTCTCGCTTCGAACTGCCCGCAGCCGGTGGCTCAGCTCAAACTGTGACTACTTTGTCGGCAGCAGCGATGTGCTCCGCATACTCCTTCGGAGTGGCAAAGGAGGCGTTCTTACCGGCGAGGTCTGCCTCGGTCACCCCACGGGCGCCGCTGCAGCCACCTCAGACATAGAACTGCACACCTTTGCCGACAAGCTCACGGAGGGTTTCGCCGACGTTTCTCCATCCCACGGGGTTGAGCGCGTCGGCAATATCCTGCTTCATCAGATAGACGGCTTCACCAACCAGGAAGACCTCCGGTTCGTGCCCGGCTTCGAGCGCGCCGGTGGCCGTGAGCAGTGGAAGCACAGCGCGGGTGGGATCATCCGAACCGAAACTTCCCGAGATCATGAACGTAGCCATGTGATGCCCCCTTTCAACTCAACCCCCGGGCTGCGGGCGGCATTCGGAGCGTATGCCAACCACGTGGACATTGCAATGGGTGTTCCCTGGGATGGCGACTTGTGTCTACGTGTGGCCGCCGCCCTCATCCCAGCGGGGACCGCTGCCCGGTTGCTTCCAACGCTGCCTCGAACTTGGAGGCCGGGGCCGGCTCTACGCCGGTTTCCCGCCGCAGGGCCTCGACAAAGGGCAGCGCCTGTTCGATGGACTGCACTTCCACTTCGATGCGCACCAGCCTCTCCGGCGGCAATGCGTCGCCGCGGGGGATGGTGGCTGTGTCGATGGCCACTTCGCCCAGCGTGCCCGCGCTGTCGGCGAGCGAAAACAGCTCCCGGCTGGTGTGGATGTCGAACAATTGGACCAGCTGTTGTCCCCGAAGGATTAAGCGCAGCGCCTCGCCGAAGCGGCCCGGCAGAGATTGGAGGTCCGGGATACGTGCGGGCTCGACTGCTTCGGTGATTTCCTCACGCTGGCGCAGCCCATCGGCCATAATCGCCGTCGACTTCAGCGTCGCTTCCGCGTGCTCCCCATTCCTGCGTACGCGGCAGGTGTAGCCGGCCGTGATGACATGCCAGCCGGCCGTGTCGAAGTACGTGTCGTACAGCTCAACCCGCCCGGCGGGCTCAAGGCGATAACCCGCAACCAGGTCACGCGTGAGCCAGCGGACCACGCCTTCCAGGTCGTCCGTCGCGAACTGCCACTCGGTTTCTTGGTTGCTCCCGCGGGCGCTCCATGCCATGGGAATATGGTACCCGGCCTGTAGCAGCCCGCGCCCGTACCATGGCCCGGGTTGCACGCCTTCCGGCGGGCCCGCATGCTACGGCACGCGGAAACAAACCAAACAGTAAGCACGAACGTGTGCGGAGGTATCTGGCGATGGTGATGGCACTCGACGAAATCAAGGTCCTGGACCTCTCGCGGCTGGCCCCGGGGCCCTATTGCTCCATGCTGCTGGCCGATTTTGGCGCCGATGTGACGCTCGTCGAAGCAGTGCCCGGCACTTCTTCCAAGCTGGGCAGCAGCGCCACGCGCTCCAGCGAATCCGCCGAGCGCGCCGCTGCCTTTAACGCCCTGGGCCGCGGCAAGAAATCCATCGCGCTCAACCTGAAGGACCCGGCCGCGCGCGAAATCTTCTACAGGATGGCCGAATCAGCCGACGTTGTGCTCGAAGGCTTTCGCCCCGGCGTCGTCCAGCGCCTTGGCGTCGATTACGAGACGCTGTCGAAGATCAACCCGCGCATCATCTACTGCTCCCTGAGCGGCTTCGGCCAGACCGGCCCCTACAGCAACCTGGTCGGCCACGACATCAACTACATCTCCGTCGGCGGAGCGCTCGGCGTCACCGGCCGCCCCGGCACACCCCCCGCCATCCCCATCAACCTTGTCGCCGACTTCGCCGGCGGCGGGATGCATGCCGCCCTGGCCATCTGCATGGCCATCATCGCGCGCGAGCGCACCGGCCGCGGCCAGAACATCGATATCTCGATGAGCGATGGCGTCCTGTCCCTCATGACCAGCGCCTTCACCGGTTTCTTCGCCAATAACCAGGTCATCAAGCCGGGCGAATACCTTCTGAATGGCGGGGTACCCTGGTATAACACCTACGAATGCAGCGACGGCCGCTGGTTCTCCATCGGCAGCATCGAACCGCACTTCTACGAAGCGCTCTGCCGCGTCCTCGGCACGGAGGAATTCCTGGATAAGCAGTTCGACCAGTCCATCTACTCCGATATGCAGGAGAAGTGGGCCGGGATCTTTAAGACCAAGACCGCCGACGAGTGGATGGAGATCATGTCTCGCTACGACATCTGCGCCGCGCCGGTGCTCGAAATGGACCGCGTGGTGACCGACCCCCACAACGTCGCACGGGAGATGGTCGTCGAGGTCGACTCGCCCGTCGGCAAAGTGAAGCAGATTGGCATCGGCGCCAAGCTCAGCGAGACCCCCGGCCAGGTCCGGAGCACGTCTCCGATAGTTGGCCAGCACACCGACGACGTGCTGAAGTCGCTCGGTTATGACGATGCGAAGATCGGCGAACTTCGCTCCAGCGGTGCCGTGGGGTAGGAACCTGCGCCGGGGCGGCTGCCCGGGTCTGGACGCTATACTCGATCCATACGCGCCGAGGAGCCGCCCCATGGCAGCACCCGAGCTACCTCGTGAGCAATACATCGTCGATGCCGAAGGCCGGCGCATCGCGGTCATCATCGACATCGACGTATACGAAGAGATGCTTGAGGAGCTCGAGCAGCTTGAGGATCTCCGTGCCCTGGAGGCCGCGCGCGCAGTGCCGGGCGAAGATCAGGATGCGGACGAGTTTTTCGAGGAGCTGGACAGGGAGCGCGGGTGGCGTACCGCCTGCGACGACGCGAGGCGGGAGGGTGGTGAGCCCCGCCCCGCTGAGGAGGTCTTCGCAGAGATTGAGCGGGAGCGAGGCTGGTCTATCCCGTAACCACTGGCGGGTCACCCGCCCACGCCCAACCGCTGATTCCGCTAGCATAGTCCCATGCCTGAAGAACGAGACCGGGACGACCACGCGCCTGAGCGCAGGAACGATGATGGCGAAGGCGACAAAGAACAGGACCGCGGCCACCGCCCCGGCGAGCAGCACCAGCCCGAACATTCGGTCGACCAGGGCGCCGATGAGGTCATGCCCGAAGAGCGCGATAGCGAAGAAGAGGGGCGCACGAACGTTGACGTCCACGAGCCTCGCGACGATCGCGCCCGGCCGCGCCGCGGGCAGGCCCTGCGCCCCCGGGAGCGCGACGAAGAAGCGAAGGAAGAAGAGCCCGAAGACGCCCAGTAGCGCCCGGCTGCGCGGACAGCAGTGCCGGAACGCGTTAGTATCCGCGCATTCTCTTCGATAGAAAGCGATGCGTGGATATGGGTTTTCGACTGATCACCGATGGCCTCGAGTTCCCCGAAGGGCCCCTTGAGCTTCCCGGCGGCGATATCCTCGTGGTCGAAATCAAGGGCGGGCGGCTCACCCGGATCAATCCGGATGGCACGAAGTCGACCTTCGCCGAAACGGGCGGCGGCCCGAACGGCGCGGCCATCGGCCCCGACGGCGCCATCTACGTGCCCCAGAACGGCGGCTTCGCATGGCGCACCCGAACCCTCCCCGACGGCACGGAGGGCACCTTCCCCGGCGAGCAACCTGACGACTACAGCGGCGGCCAGATCCAGCGCGTCAGCCCCGATGGCAGCGAAGTCTCCACGCTCTACCGCGAATGCGACGGCATCCCGCTGAAAGGCCCGAATGACATCGTCTTCGACGCCGAGGGCAACTTCTACTTCACCGACCACGGCAAGACCCGCCCCCGGGACCGCGACCGCACGGGCATCTTCTATGCCTCGCCCGACGGCAAAATGATTAGCGAGATCATCTTCCCCATGGAAGGCCCCAA
>SLAK01000220.1 GCA_007126855.1 Dehalococcoidia bacterium
GGCCACGAGTGCGACAAGAATCATGATGATCGCGCCCGGGCCGCCGCCACGGCCGCGGCTGCCGGCTCGGCGTCCAGCGCCGAAGAAGGTCATGCGCAGTGCGATGTCGCTCATGAGGGCGACGAGGCCGACGAGGAGCACGGTTACGGTCATGACACGGATGTCGTAGTTGCCGATGTGCATCATCTCGTGGGCGAGGACGCCTTCAAGCTCGGCGGGCTCGAGCTTGTCGAGGAGTCCGCGGGTGACGGCGATGTGGGCGTGCTCGGGGTCGCGGCCGGTGGCGAAGGCGTTGGGGGAGGGGTCTTCGATGACCCAGGTGCGCGGATTGGGCAGGCCGGCACCGATGGCCAGGTTTTCGACGCGGCGCACAAATTCCCATTCCTCGTCTTTGGTGACTTCGCGGGCGCCGGAGATCTTGAGGACCGCGGAGGTCGAAGCGTAGTAGCTAACGATGGCATAGATGATGAGGACGATGCCGACAATGCCGAGCACGCCGATGCCGCCGCCGAAGGCGAAAACGAGTAAGGCCGCCAGCCCGCCGATGAGGATCACGAAGAGCGCAAGCAGGAGCCAGGTTTCGCGCTTGTTTGCGCCAACGCGGTCGTAGATGAGGACGGAGCCGGGAGAAGACTGCGTCACTGAAGGCTGCCAGATTCGGAGTCGGGAAATGGCGAATGTCGAGCGTCGAATGTCGAGCGGCCACGACGACGTGACTTTGTGCCAGGTTCCTGAGCCATCCGCCCCGATAGTGTTTTCTTGGACGCCACGACCATCGCGACGACCTCATGGGCCAAGTTGTTTATCTGGCGCAACGTATCGGAGTTGGCCTTCCGGGATTCCTGCATCAGTTCGATCCAGTACATTACTTCATCAGCCTCTTCCTCAACAATGGCGAGCTTCGCATACATCTCCTTTGAGGAACGAGCTCGCGTGGCGGCGCGATAGTTGGCACCAACGGACGTGGCGGAGCGAACGAGCTGGCGCACGATCACCTGCGTGGCCACGTCCCGTGCGTTGAGCGCATCGACCAGTCGCAGTACGTGCACGGCAAGCGACTTGGTCTTAATCCGCAGCGGATCGCCCTGGCGGTTGCCACGCTCGACATTCGACACTCGGCATTCGACCTTTCGGCAGCTCAGCGGCTGAAGCTGACCTGGATGTCTTCGCGGGCGGCTTCTTCGGCTTCGTAGAACTCCTCTTCGCGGAAGTTGAACATGCTGGCGATCATGTTGGTGGGGACGGAGTGGACCCTGGTGTTGTAGTTGCGCACGTTGCTGTTGTAGAACTGGCGAGCGTAGGCGATCTTGTCCTCGGCGTCGGTGAGTTCGCGCTGGAGTTCGAGGAAGTTCTGGTTGGCCTTGAGGTCGGGGTAGTTTTCGGACACGGCGAAGAGCGAGCGCAGGGTCGACTGCAACATGTTGTCGGCCTGGGCCGCTTGGCCGGGCGTCTCGGCCCGGTCGAGCTGAGCACGAGCGCGGGTGACGTTTTCGAGCACTTCCTTCTCGTGCGCGGCGTAGCCCTTCACGGTCTCGACAAGGTTGGGGATGAGGCTCGAGCGGCGCTTGAGCTGCACGTCGATGCCGGACCAAGCTTCCTGCACGCGGATTCGCGCGCGAACGAGGCTGTTGTACATGCGGAAGAAGACCAGGCCGATCACGAGAATGATACCGACCAGGATCAGGAGCACGATGAGGCCTTCCATGGGCCCCTCCTCTTTTGAATTCCACTCATCGTAGCACGAGCCCGGTTCACAACCGGGCCCGTGGGAAGATGTTCCAAAGCACCGCCCTGCTAAACCAGCACGCCCTCGGCAAGCAGGTCGGCGATCTCGTCGGTGGTCAGGCCGACGACGCGCTCGCAGACATCCATGGTGTGCTCGCCGAGCGTGGGCGCGGATGAGCGGTGGAAGCCCGGTGTGGCGCTGAGACGAGCGGGTGCGCCATCGTAGGCGGCCCGGCCGGTCTCGGGGTGATCGAGGTACTGGTAATACTGGCGGGCTTTCATGTGCGGGTCGCGGTCGAGCATGTCCTGGGCGTTTTGCACCACACCTGCGGGCACGCCCTTCGCCTGCAAGGTTTCCATCACCTCTTCGGCCTTGCGGTCGGCGGTCATGGACGACACGAGCTCATCGAGCGCGTCTTCGTTGGCCTTGCGATCGGCGAGTGTGGCGAAGCGCTGGTCGGCCGCAGCTTCGGGCTTGCCGAGTGCTTCGCAGAGTGCCTTCCACTGGTCATCGGTACGGCAGGCGATGACGACCCAGCGGTCCGGCGATTCAACCGACTCCGGATCGTCGGCGCAGCGGAACGCACCGTGCGGGGCGGCGGCCGGATGGCGGTTGCCGTTACGTGTCTGGATGTTGCCGTTGGCCAGGTAGTCGACCACGGCGCTGCCGAGAACGTTGACGACCGATTCGAGCTGGGGCAGCTCGATCATCTGGCCCTCGCCGGTCTTATTGCGGTGGCGGAGCGCGGCCAGGATGGCGGTCACGGTCTGGCCGGGGTTGATGACGTAGTCGGGGTAGTTCGTGCCGACGCCCATCGGTGGCCGGTGCGGGAAGCCGGAGAGATAACTGATGCCGGTGACCGGGGTCAGCACTGCCCCAAAACCCAGGAAGTCTCGGTGGGGGCCGGTTATGCCCTGCATGGGCGCGTAGGCGGCGATGATGCGGGGGTTCACGGCCTTGAGCTGGTCGTAGTGGAGGTTCCACTTATCGATGACGCGCGGGGTGAAGTTGGTCATGAAGATGTCCGACTTCTCGATGATGCGCATCCCGATTTCCTGGCCTTTTTCGGTGTTCAGGTTGAGCTGGATCGAGAGCTTGCCGGCGTTGAAGTTGTTGAAGTAGCCCGAGACGTTGTAGCCGGTCTTGTAGGAACCGTCTTCGTTGAGCGCGAACGGTTGCACAACGCGAAGCGAATCCAGCTTGGTCTCGGACTCCACGCGCACAACTTCAGCGCCGAAGGTGGCGAGCGTCTGTGCACCGATGGGGCCGGCGCCGAACCAGGAGAAGTCGGCGACGCGGATGCCTTCCAGGGGTAGTCGAGCCATGAATCTGCCCTCCTCTTTCGTGGCGAAGTCAGCTTAGCGAGGCGAGCACTTCATCGGTGTGCTCGCCGAGGCGTGGCGGGCGGGTGATGACCGCCGGGGTTTCCGAGAGCCTGTAGGGCGGTCCAGGGAATTCCATGCTGGTTTGCAGGTAGTCGAAGTCGACGTTGACGTACCAGTCGCGTGCGCGGAGCTGGGAGTTAGTGGCGAGCGTCTCTGGCGTGGAGACGATGCCCACGAGCAGGTTGCGTCCCTGCCCTTCTTCGTAGGCTTCGACGGCGGTCATGGTGGCAATGAAGGCTTTGACCACTTCGTTGATGTGCGCGAGCTGGGGAATGACTTCCTGCGCCGAATCCGGGTTCATCATGTACTGGGTGATGGTCGCCATGTTCAGCGTCGATACGAGGCTGGCGTAGGGTTCTTCGTCCAGGTCGCTCGCCATGCCTTTTTCGCGCATCCAGTCGACCAAGGCGGGGAACTCGGCCCCGCCCGGAGCGAGCACGAACAGCGACACGTGACCATCGGTCGTTGGGTACACGCCAACGGCCGGGAGGGCCACGGGGATCATCCCCCGCTCGCCGGTACGCACGCGGTTGCGCTTCTGCAGGTCCCAGGTCTGCATGGCGGTTTCCTGCGACATGGACATTGCTTCCTGGGCCGAGACGTCGACATGCTGGCCTTCGCCGGTAGCTTCGGCGTGGAGGAGCGCGAGCAACGTGCCCTGGGCAGCGTGGATGGAGGCCGAGACGTCGGCCTGGGTGCCGACCACCTTGTTCGGTGGGTCCTGGGGTTCGCCGGCGAGGGTCATGACGCCGCTCATGGCCTGGCCGACGATGTCGCTGAATGCATAGCCGGCGTGCGGGCCGGTCTGGCCGAAACCGGTGACCGAGGTGTAGACGAGCGATGGCTTTTCGGCGTGGAGCGCGTCGAAGCCAAGGCCACGTTCGGCCATGTATCCTACCGGGCGGTCGTCCAGGACGATATCCGCGCCAAGTGCGAGCTTTTTCGCGGCAACCTGGCCGTCGGGGGAATCAAGGTCGAGCACGACCGACTTTTTCGACATGTTCTGGACCCAGAAGGCGAGGCTGGTATCCGGCCCTTGCTGGTCGTGGAAGTAGGGCGGGATGTGCCGAGCGAAGCCGCCACCTGGAGGCTCGACTTTGATCACTTCGGCGCCAAGGTCGGCAAGCAGCCGGCCGCAGTAGGCACCCGTTTCGTCGGTGAACTCAACGACGCGTACGCCGTCAAGCGCCCGTTCAGCCATGAATGCAACCCTCCAATCTGAAGCATCGCCGATTCTAACCGAATCCCGCTCGATCGTGCTCGAAGCTAATCCCCGGGGACTGCCTCGACCGTCTCCGGGAGCTGTCGCGCGATGATGTCGGCGGCGCCGTTGACGATGTCGTGCAGTATCTCGGCTGCCGGACGGGTCCCGGTGAGCAGCCCGGAGACCTGGCCGGCGGCGTTCATCAGCAGCTCTTCGCGGCCAGCCTTGCGGACGGAATGCACCAGGTCCTGGATGAGCAGGCCCTGCAGTCCCATCGGGAGCGCCTGGATGCCGCTGGCTTCCCATGCCTCGATGAGCGGGTTGGTGATGTTGCGCATGGTCTTGCCGCTATAGAGGCGCGTGACGCGGGTGTCTTCGTCGGTCGCGGCGAGGATGCGCTGTTTCTGGAGTTCGGGCTGGTTGGCCTCATCTGCGACGAGGAAGGCCGTCCCGCACCATGCGCCGACGGCGCCCATCGCGAGCGCGGCTGCCAGGCCACGGCCATCGGCGATGCCGCCCGCGGCGACAACGGGGGTTGGCGACACGGCATCGATCGCCTGGGGCACCAGCGCAAGGGTGGCGACGCGGCCCGTGTGGCCGCCGGCTTCGGTGCCCTGGGCCACCACGATATCGACGCCCGTTGCCGCCACCCGCTTCGCGTTCTTCACGTTGCCGACGAGGGATAACACTTTGGTGCCGTTGGCCTTGAGCCGGTCCATCCACTGTGCGGGGCTGCCGAGGCCGGAGGCGAAGACGGCCACCTTCTCCTCGATGACGACTTCCATCTGCGCGTCCGACATCCCGGCGCCGCGCGGGCGCTGGGGACGCGGGGTATCGGGCGCTTTTTCCCAGGCGATGCCCAGGTCTTCGACGAGCTTTCGCACGCCCGCGTAGGTTTCGGCAGGGATGAGTTCGCGCGGATCCTGGGGCATTTCGCCGCCGGCCGCGGCGCCGCCCATGAAGTTGGAAGGCAGGAGCAGGTCAACACCGAAGGGTTTGTCGGTCATCGAGCGGACAGTGTTGATTTCCTCGCGCAGCCTTTCGGGGCTGAAGCCGGCGCCGCCGATGACGCCGAGGCCCCCGGCATTGGAGACTGCTGCCACGAGTTTCGCAGTCGCCACCGGCCCGGTGATGCCACCGGCCACGGGGCCCATGCCTGCGAGGATTACGGGGTATTCAATCCCCAGCATGTCGCACAGCGCTGTGCGCAGAACAGGACGAGCCAAGTCATCGCCTCCACAGAGTCTTTCGTGTGAGGCGCAGTATACGGACTACGGGCAAAGGGTGCGGGTTATCCGCGATCAACTTCGAGCGAAGAGATCAGAAACGGGCAAGGAGAAACCGTCGATGTCAATGCCGAGGTCTTCGGGGCCGAGATTCGCATCGCTGCCGTGGGTGACGGCCGTGCGGTCGGGGCGGTGGACGGTGACGGACCGGGAATCCGGCCAGACGACCCAGACGCGGCGCGCGCCGGCGGTGAGGTAGTCGTCCACTTTTTCCTGTATGCGTGCGGCGGTGTCGCTGGGAGAAACGACCTCTATCGCCACCGCCGGAGCGCCATCATGGTATCCCGGCGTCAACTCCGAGGGAGCAACGCCAGGGACAATAGCCACATCGGGGCCGCGGACCACATCTGGCTGCCGACTCA
>SLAK01000176.1 GCA_007126855.1 Dehalococcoidia bacterium
AGCGTTGCGCCATCGGCTCCCAATCCAGGTCGGCAGGGCCGGACGGGAGCGCCACGACGCCTTCCCGCGAGCCCAGGCACAGGTGCCAGGCGTGCCCGGTGAGGCCCATGATGGCGTAGCGCGGAAGCGGAAGTCCGAGATACTGCAGCACGCCCTCCACGGCGCCGGCCGCGCTCGTCCAGTTGGTGGCCATCCGGGCTTCCTTCGGCGTCCCCATGGTTCGAGTGTAGCCACCGTGCCGATGCTTCGCTGTGCAGTGCGCACTCGGGGCATAGAGATTGCCAATCGGCGCGAAGCAGGGTATATCTTGCTCTCCTTTACCGTTTCGAGGAGCGAAGAATGAACTACCAGCCTGTAAGACTGCTTATCGCGCTAAGCCTTTCGGCGGGCCTGCTGCTCGCGCTGTCGGCTGCAGCGCTGGCGGACGCGCACTTTGTGCCAGAGGATCCTGACCGTCCGGGAGGATCGCCCGTGGCAACCGTGAACATGCACATGGGGATAGGGACGGTGGACGTCGATTTCAACCGAGTCGAGTTTCAGAATGTGATCATCTCGAGCATCAGCATCAGCCGGGACGAGGATGAGACTCCTGCGGAAGTGACCTTGAACTTCGACGACGATGACGATAACAAAGAAGACCCGACATAGCTGACCCCCACTGACGCACTGGGCATCCTGAGCGCCTTCTCTGCTGCGCCGACGGCCCTGGTGTCTGGCTCCCGTTGCCGAACGTGAACGCTTATCCCTGACCCTTCGCTTCCGGGTGTTCTGCTGGTAGGCAGCAGGCCCGTTAGAATGAACCGTCAACTCCGAAGGGGACAAACAGTGACGGTAACCTGGGAAACAGCCACGCTCCCGAACGGCGTCCGGGTAGTGACGACGCCGATGCCCGCCACGCAGGCGGCCTCGATCAACATCTTCGTCGGCGTCGGATCGCGCTCCGAGCCGGAACGCCTGAACGGGATTACACACTTCCTGGAGCACATGGTGTTCAAGGGCACCGAACGCCGGCCGGACGCGCATCTCATCGCGCAGGCGATCGAGGGCGCCGGCGGTGTGCTCAATGCCTACACGAACAAGGAATTCACCTGCTACTGGAACATCGTGCCATTCGACCACTTCAGCACGGCCATCGATGTCGCAGCCGATATGCTGCTTCATTCGAAGCTGGAGCAGGAAGAAATCGACCGCGAACGCACCGTGGTACAGCAGGAATTGAAGCGAAACCACGACAACCCGCAGACCTGGGCCTCGCGCCTGATCGGCCAGGCGGTCTATGGCCCGCAACCCTCCGGGTGGGACGTGGGCGGCAGCGTCGAGACCGTGGAAGAAATGCACCGGCCGGACTTCATCAGCCACATGGATGAGTGGTACCTGGCCGGGAACATCGTGGTCTCCGTTGCAGGCAACGTTTCACACGAGCAGGTGGTGGAGCAGGCCGAGAAGCTGTTCAGCGGGACGAAGAGCGGGACTCTGCCAGGCGTCACTCCCTATGACGGCACAATCAGCGGACCCCGTGTGCTTTGCGACAGCCGCTCGGTCGACCAGTGCAACGTGTCGCTGGGCTTGCCGATATTCGGCCGTCACGACGACCGGCGCGCAGCGCTCCGCATCATGAACGACATCCTGGGCGCCGGTATGTCGTCGCGCCTGTTCCGCGAAGTGCGGGAGCGGCGCGGGTTGGCCTACTCGGTGCATTCGTCCTATGGCTTCCTGGACGACGCGGGCGTGTTCACCATCTCAGCCGGGGTCAACCGCGACAAGCTGAGCGAGACGATCACCGTTGCGCTGGGCGAGCTGGAACGGATGGCCACCGAGCGGATCGAGGACGACGAGCTGCGGCGGGGCAAGGACCACACCATCGGGCGGTTCCGGCTTTCGCTGGAGACGGCGTTTTCGCTGGGGCAGCGCCATGGCGAGTTGCTGCTCACAAAGGGCGAGATCGAGCCGGTGGACGACTTCGTGGCGCGGCTGGAGGCGGTAACAGCAGACGACATCCAGACGCTTGCAGGGCAGATTCTCGACCGTTCGAGGCTGCGGTGCTCCGTCGTGGGACCGGATCTGGACGAAGACGAGGTCGAGAAGGCGCTAGTGGCCTAATGCAGCCCTGCGTGGCGGCTGTGCGCCCAGTGGGTGATGGCCACAGCCAGCGCGTCGGCTGCGTCAGGCGGCGAGGGCACGGTGCTGAGCGATAGCTGCAGGCGGACCATTTCGCCCACCTGGGCTTTGCCGCCGCGGCCGTAGCCGGCAACGGTCTGCTTCACGACGGCCGGGGTGTATTCGGCCACCGGCAGGTTGCAGGCGGCCAGGCCAAGCAACGCCGCCGCGCGCGCCTGCCCCAGCGCGAGCGCGCTGCGGGCGTTCTCGCCCACGAAGGAGGCTTCGATGGCTCCACTCTCCGCCTCCCAGCGAAGCGCCAGATCGCGCACCCCGTCGTGGATCGCCTGCAGGCGATCCAGAGTGGAAGCGTCGCTGCGCGTGCGGATGACGGAGTGGTGGACATGGGTGCAGCGCTCGCCGAAGACTTCCACGATGCCGATGCCTGTCGCGCCAAGACCGGGGTCAATACCAATGATTCGCATGCCGCGACCTTATCCCCCTGGCGGCGCTACCAGACGCCCAGCATGGCGCATTCGCGCCACTTCCTGTCGCTAGCTCGCGTAGGCTGCAAGTGTTTCGTCGCTGAACTCCGCGTTCGAATAGACACGGACCACGTCATCGAGCTCTTCGAGGGCGTCGAGGAGCCGCAGCGTTTGCGATGCCGTCTTCTCGTCGAGCGGGATGGTGGCCTTCGGGACCATGGCGAAGTCCGCATTCTCGACGTTGAGGCCAGCGGTTTCGAGCGCCTGGCGCACCGGTTCCAGGTTCGCAGGCTCAGTCTGGACCTCGATGGAGTCGTCCTGAACCTGGACATCGTCGGCGCCGGCATCGATGGCGACGAGTGCAGCCTCATCCGGGTCCGTGCCGTCGACGGGGACGGTGATGACACCGCGCGGATCGAATTGCCACGCGACCGAGCCAGCCTCGCCCAGGCTGCCGCCCGCGCGGCTGAACTGATGCCGGACTTCGGCGACGGTGCGGTTCTTGTTGTCGGTCATGGCGGTCACCAGGATCGCGGTGCCGCCGGGCCCGTATCCCTCGTAGGTAATCTCATCGACCGATTCGGCGCCGGCGGCGCCGGTGGCCCTGGCGATGGCACGGTCGATGTTGTCGTTGGGCATGTTGGCTGCCTTGGCGCGCTGCACAGCGAGCCGAAGCCTAAAGTTGAGTGCCGGGTCGCCCCCGCCTCCTTCGCGCGCGGCATTCATAATCTCGCGGGTGAGCTTAGTAAAGAGCGCCCCGCGCTTCGCGTCGGTGACGCCTTTCTGCCGCTTGATCTGTGCCCATTTAGAGTGTCCGGCCATTTCCCATCCTCGTCTGCGGCAAAGGGTGAACTATCCCAAGTGTAGTGGGCGCCTGGCTTGCAGGGGATGATTCCGGGCTCTGCGCAACGATCAGACGCTCTGGACGCCACTCACGCCAAGCGCGACGGCTACAAGGATGAGCAAGACCCCCAGGAGGCGCGACGCGCCCGCAAGGTATCGCTCATAGCCCGCCGGCGCCATGACCGCGACGCCTACGGCGACAACGATCGCCGGCACGCCCATCGCCAGCGTGAGCCAGCCGCCAGCGTCCGGGTCGGCGCTCCAGGCCAGTGCCGCCGCGAGGAGCGCCGGGTTGCCGGCCAGGGGCAGGCCCAGGGGGTAGATGCCCGCCTGCCAGCCCGGGCCAGGCTCGCGGAAGCCAGCGTGGCCACGCCAGATGGTCTGGATACCGACGACGAGCAGCACGACTCCGGCGCCGATCTGGAAGGTCGGATGCTCGACGGAGAGGACGTCCAGCAACGGATCGGCCAGGATCACGGCCGCGACGAAGAGCAGCCCCACGACCGCCAGCGCTGCCCCCGCCAGGGGCACGCGATATCCGGCGAAGTCTACCCGCTGGCGGACGAGCGCCATGCCGGCCGCGGCGCCCGCGGGGTTGGCCGCAATAAGCAGCACGATAAGGAGCTGCCACCAGTCGTTCATCGTGACCATGTCCTTTCGCCGTCGTCATCCAGCAGCTCCATTGCCAGGATGAGCGCCGATAAGGCGTGCTGCTGGTCGTCCATGCGTGTTATGTCGTCGTAGAACCATGCACCGCGCGCCACATCCGGTTCGGCATAGTCCTTTGCTTCTTCCGGGCTGACCTGGCGTTCCACGAGCATGCCGGCGCCGCAGAGGGCGCGCTCACGCAGCGGTTCGCGCATGTCGGCCATGCGGTCGTCAACCGTGGCAATCCGCCAGAGGCCGGCGATGCCTTCCATCCAGACGCCAACGGCGCCGCCACGAACCTGCGGCCCGCGGGTGAGGAAGGAGAAGGTGGAGTCGCGGCGCTGGGATTCGAAGCGCATCACGAACCCGAAGCGCCCTGCGATGGAGCGGGCGTAATCGATGTGCTCCTCTTGCAGGCCCCAGTGCGCCATCTCGGCCAGGCCATAGGCCGCCCACTGGTCGGGCCAGGGCGGAAAGGGGAAGTCTTCGTCGTCGTCGCGTTGCGTCGCCAAATACCAGGCCACGGCTTCGGCGGGTTCGTCCCAGCCTTCGTCCGGGAAGGCTTCGTGGAGGAATACCAGGGCCCAGAAGGCTTCGCCCGTGGCGAAGAGCGACGTGATCTCCGGCACCGGCTCATCGTTGTTCAGGTCCCAGAAATTCAGGAAGCTGCCGTCTTCGCGCTGAAGAAGCAGCATGAAGCGGCCCATCTCGCGCAGGAGTTCGTCGTAGGCGGTATCGCCGGTGGCCTCCCGGCGCATCGCCAGGCCGACAGTCATGAGCGACGTGGCGCCAAGCTTCATCCAGGGACTGCGGGGATTCTTCAGGCCTGCCCAGTCGTCGTCGCGCTCCACGTTCGTCAGCATCCATTCGAGGCCCTGGTCGGCGGCGTCCAGGTAATCGTGGTTGCCGAGCGCCGCCCACTGGTAGAGCGACATGGTGACGCCGGCGTGCCGGACTTCGTTGTAGTCGTCGGGAAAGTGGTTTTCAGACGCGTCCCATTCGTAGATGTAGGAGCCATCAGGCTGCAGTGCGCGCTCGATCCAGTTAGCGGCTTCGACGGCGGCAAACTCCATGGCAGCACGGTCGACCGGCGTGCACTGCTCCGGCTGCAGCACCGCCAGGCGCAGCACGACAGCGCCGATAACCCAGCAACCCAGCGTGATTCCAATCCCCTTGAACACCGGCGAACGGTAGCCTATCACACGCGCTGAGGCTAGCTGAGGGCGCGGCGCCTCATGCCTGGAAGTGGAGCTTCAAGCCCGGGGTCGGCCAGTCGTCGAAGGCGATGAGTTTGCCGGTGGAGCTGAGCGTGACATAGAGGGTGCTGAGGTTGGGACCGCCGAAAGCGCAGTTTGTGGTCAACGGGTCGGGGCACTGCGCGAAATCGAGGATGGCGCCTTCGGGGCTGACCGTGGTGATGCCGCCCCTGACCAGGGTGGCAACGAGGACATTGCCGTTGCCATCGACGCATAGCGAATCGAGCATCGCAAGGTTGTTGGGCGCGGCGCCGGGTACGGTCGCGAGCACATGGCGGCTCTTCACCTCGCCGGGGCCGGCGAGCGGGCACGCCCAGACGCGCGCCGTGGGCGTTTCGGCAACGTAGAGCACCTTGCCATCGGGGCTGAGGCCGATGCCGTTGGGGCCTTCCATGGGGAAGATGATCTCGCGAATCATCTTGCCGTCGGGCGAGGCATAGAAGATGCCCGTGCGGTCGCGGTCCCGCGGGCGGGTTTTGCCGTGGTCTGTGAAATAGAAGTTGCCTTCGGCGTCGAAGACGATGTCATTCGGGCCTTTCAGCGGGATGCCGTCGCATTCGCGGTAGAGCGTGGAGACTTCGCTGCCATCGGGGCTGAC
>SLAK01000318.1 GCA_007126855.1 Dehalococcoidia bacterium
CCCAACGACCACGTGAACCGCGGCCAGTCGTCGAACGACACGATCCCGACGTCGCTGCACCTGTCGGTCATCATCGCGATCGAGAAGAAGCTGATCCCCGTGCTGGAGAAGCTGGAGGCCACGCTGCGCGCGAAGGCGACGGAGTTCGACGGCGTGGTGAAGACCGGCCGGACGCACCTTATGGATGCGACCCCCATCCGGCTGGGCCAGGAGTTCCTCGGGTACGCGGGGCAGATCGACCGCGGGCGCAGGCGGGTGAGCAGCGCGGCCGATGCCCTCCGTGAGGTCGCCCTGGGCGGGACGGCGGTGGGTACCGGCGTGAACACCCATCCCGAGTTTGCCGCGCGCACGCTGAAGTGCGTCTCCGAGTACACCGGCGTGGAAGTGCGCGAGACCAGCAACCATTTCCAGGCACAGAGCACAATCGATGCGGCGGTGGAAGCGAGCGGCGAGCTGAAGACGCTCGCCATCAGCCTGATCAAAATCGCCAACGACATCCGCATCATGGGTTCCGGGCCGCGGGCGGGGCTTTACGAGCTGGCCATCCCGGCGTTGCAGCCGGGAAGTTCGATCATGCCCGGCAAGGTGAACCCGGTTATCCCCGAGGCCGTGGTGCAGGTCGCCGCCCAGGTGATCGGGAACGACGCAACCGTGTCTGCCGCCGGCCAGTGGGGCTTCTTCGAGCTCAACACGATGCTGCCAGTCGCTGGATTTAACATGCTACAGTCAGTGGAGATTCTGGCAAACGTCTCGAAGCTGTTGGACGAAAAGTGTGTCGCCGGGCTCCAGGCCACGGAAAACGGCCCACGAATGGTTGAACACGGCCTCTCCATCGCGACACCGCTGGCGAACGTGATCGGCTACGACAAGACGGCGGAGCTCGCCAACAAAGCCTTCGCCACCCGCAAGTCGATCCGCGAAGTCGCCCGGGAAGAGACCGGCCTTTCCGAAGAAGAGCTCGACAAGATCCTGGACGCGCGGAAGATGACCGGCAGCTAGATCAGGCGAGGACAGCGGCGGGGTCGGCCTCGAAGGGGTTGACCACGGTCAACCCGCCGAAGTCCTGCTCCGCCTGGAAGTCCTCGCTCAGCAGGTAGCGGCACCCGGCCCGTTGCGCTGCCGCCACGATGAGACTGTCCCACCAGGAAAGCTGGTAGCGGTCCTCGATGGCGAAGGCGGCCGTCAGGATCCCGACATCGACCGGGACCGGATCCCAGGCGAAGAGCGCCTCGATATCTTCAGCAGCCTCAGCCGCCGAAAGGCCTGGAGACAGCTTCCTGGTGACGGTGTTGTAATACTCGCTTAGGACCTGGGCGCTCAGTCGGCCACAACCGGCCGCCCACAGTTCGTCAATCCAATGAGCTGCCAGCTGTTGTTTGCGTCGCTCCGCAGGGTCACGTGCATAGACCATGGCGTTAGTGTCAACGAAGACGAGAGCGGTCATACAGGTCCTCTCGTGCGGGAAGGGGCGTCACCGGGTCACGAAGAGGCCGCAGCGGTCGCTGGGAGAATCGTCTCCATGCCTGCTGGTACTCGTTGTCTTCGCAGAGCCTCTCTTCAAGCAGCGCGGCGATGTACTTCGACAGACTTAGGTCGCGCCTCGCGGCTTCCACCTTCGCACGGCGGACCAGGTCTTCATCGAGGCTGATGGTTACGTTTCGCATTTCTACCTCGCAGTGGGGGAACAGTTCGGTCATACAGCTCGTCGCGTGAAGGAGGGCGCCCTCCCGGGAAGCTAACGAGTTCGTCAGGCAGCTCAAAAAACTCCTTCATCGCCCGCTCGTAGTCGTCCTCCCGGCAGAGCGCGTCCTCCAGCATGCCAGCGATATACCTCGACAGGCTGAGGTCGCGTTTCGCGGCTTCCACCTTTGCGCGGCGGACCAGGTCATCGTCGAGGCTGATAGTCACGTTTCTCATGGCGCTTCCACGATATCACGAATCTCGTGTTTCACGGGACGGGCGCCGGGTCCATAGCTCGGAACGCTCAGGCCCCTCGTGCAGGGCCCTTTGCCGGTCAACGTTGCCTCCATTCCGCTTACAGTGAATCTATGAACGTCAAGTCCAGTGTAGTCGCGCTCCTTCTCGCACTGCTTCTTGCCGGAGCGCTCTCGGCCTGCGACAACCTCCAGAGCATCCGCGGCTCGGGCATCCTGGAAACCGAAGAACGGCCGGTTGATGCCTTCACGGACCTGGTGGTGGAGGGTGGCCTGCCGGTCGACGTGACGGTCGAGCCGGGGGGCGCGTACTCGATGACGGTGACGATCGACAACAACCTCATCGACATGGTGGAGCACGAGACGGTCGATGGCGTGCTCACGGTCCGCGCCACGGAACCCTTCCGGCAGTCGCGCCGCGCAAGCATCGCCCTTGTGACACCGGAGCTCCGCTCCGTTGCTGCGAGCGGCGGCGCGGATGTTGCCATAACCGGCGTGTATGGCGAGGAGTTCAGCGTCCGGGCGAGCGGTGGCGCCGATGTGGCGGCCGCCGGCGAAGTGACCCTGCTGGTGGTGGAGGCCAGCGGCGGCGCCGATCCTCGCCTTCGTGACCTGCTGGCCGAGCGGGCCGAGGTGACGGCGAGCGGCGGCGCGGAGGTGCACCTCTACGCCAGCGTCTCGCTCGAAGGCTCAGCCAGCGGCGGCGCAGACATCCGCGTCTATGGCAACCCGGGCGACGTCCGTGTCGAGACGTCCGGCGGCGGCGAAGTCGACGTTCGCTGAGCCGTATACGCCCGGGGTGGCGTCTTCGCCGAACTCGATGAGTTGGACCAGGCTCCCGGCCCTATCGCTCGTACACCAATCGCCCGGCCAGATAGGTCTGCACCACCTCCGCATCGAGCAGGGCGCCCGGGTCGACGGCATAGGGGTCGTGGTCGAGGACGACGAAGTCGGCGGCCTTGCCGGGTTCGAGCGATCCCTTCTCGCCCTCTTCGAAGGTGAGGAAGGCGCCCTTCTGCGTGTAGGCGCGGATGGCCTCGTGGATGCTGAGCCGCTCATCTTCGGCAAAGACGCGGCCGCTCCGCCCCTTGCGCGTGGTCGCGGCGTAAAGCCCGACGAAGGGGCCGATGGGCAGGATGTCGGATGACAGCGCCAGGTGGATGCCGTGGTTCATGGGCGTCCGGAGCGGGTTGTTGCGCTCCAGGCGCTCGCCGTCCAGGTTGTCGACGTAGCGCTGTTCGAGCGTGTAGAGGAAGTTGGCCTGGGTGGTGATGCCGATGCTGTGGCGCGCCATTGTCTCCATGGTTTCCGGCGGCGGCATGAGCGTGAAGTGGTTCAGGTAGTGGCGGTGGTCGTCCCGCGGCGCACGGGTGAGCGCTTTCGCCAGCGAGTCGACGGTGAGCGCGATGGCCGCATCGCCGATAGCGTGGATGCCGAGCTGCCAGCCGGCGTCGTGCGCCTCATAGATTTGCTGCTGTAGCGCCTCCAGCGAAAGGTTGAGCTTGCCGCGGTAGTCGCCCTGGCCTTTGTATGGCTCGGACGTGTAGGCGGCCGGGCCGGTGAAGCCACCGTCGACAAAGACCTTCACTGCGCCCACACGCAGCCACTCGTCGCCGTCTCCGGTCTTCTTGCCGAAGGCAGCCATGGGTCGGGCGCCCTGCCAGAGCTGCTGCACCGAAGCGCGCGGCAGTTCGCCACGATGCTCGTTGTAGACGTGCTCCCACTCGGGAAAGTTATCGGGCGTGTCGGCGGCCTGGACGATGCTGGTGATGCCGAGCCGGAGCAGGTCGCGCAGTCGGCGGACGAAGTCGGCACGCGTTTCCTCGGGCTTTGCCACGGGCGCGCGCTCCAGCACCAAATCCTGCCGTTCGCGGATGACGCCAGAGAGTTCGCCGTCCGGGTCGCGTTCGAGCACGCCCCCATCCGGGTCGGGGCTGGAACTATCGAGGCCGGCGGCGGCGAACGCGCGGCTATTCGCGACGGCGCTGTGGGCGCCAGCGCGGGTGAGCACGACCGGGTTCCCGGGCGCGGCTTCATCCAGGTCCTTGCGGTGGGGGAGCCGGTTCTCGGCGAGCTGGTCCTCGGCCCAGCCGAAGCCGGTGACCCAGTGCCCCTCCGGCAGGCCCGCGGCCTTCGCGCGGACGCCGTCGCAGATTTCGGCGATGGACCGCATCTTCGTCAGGTCGATGTGCCAGGGGGCGTCGCCGTGGATGTGGATGTGGGAGTCGACGAAGCCGGGGATGACGGCCCGTCCGCGCAGGTCGACCGATTCAGCCGCGCTGTACTCGCCCCGCAGCGCGTTCGAGCCCGCAGCGACGATCCGCCCGTCGCGGACCACCAGGCACTCGACGACGGAGTCGGCGGGGTCGACCGTGTGGATGGCGCCGCTGTGGACGATGAGGTCGGCGGTTTCGCGGGCTGGTGAGGTCATGGGCGTGCTCCGTGGCGGGAAGGGTACCGCCTATCACCAGGCCGCCGCTACCGGGCATTAGCGTCGAAGGAGGCTCAGCTTAACGCGGCCGCCTTGCACAGCAGTTCCTCGGCGCCATCCATCAGTTCCCGGACGATATCTCCGGCAGGCTGCGTCGACTTGACTGCCCCGACGGACTCGCCAGCATAGAGCGCCATGGCCTCGATCGCTCCCGTCACTGATTTCGTTGGCGGCGACACGAGGAAGCGTGGGAGGGGGACAGCCTCGGAGCCCGCCACCGCTTCGCCGACGAACTCTCCCTCGAAAGCCTCAGCGGCCTCGAGAGCGGCACGCAGCACGCGGTGTGAAAGTGGTCCCGACGGCCACATCACCGAGAACGCGTCGGTGATGACCGTATCACCCGTGTCGGCGGCGATCAGCGCCTTCACGTAGCGCGGGTGAGCACCAGATTCCGTGGCAGCCACGAAGCGCGTACCCAATCGCACCCCGTCCGCGCCTGCAGCCAGCGCCGCGGCAACGCCGCGAGCGGTGCCGATACCTCCTGCCGCAACAACCGGCACGTCGACGGCGTCCAGGACCTGTGCCAGGAGCGGAAACAACCCGACCTGCGACGGATTTCGGCCCCCGGCTTCCAGGCCGTGCGCGATGATGACATCGCACCCTGCTTCGACTGCAGCCAGTGCCTCGTCACACGTGCACACCTGCCACGCGGCCAGCGCTCCCCTGGCATGGACGAGCTCCACGAGCGACTTGTCTGGCTCCCCCATGTAGAAGTCAATGAGGGGCGCCCTGCTTGCGGCCAGTTCGAGCGGCTCGGGCTCAAGAAACGGTATGAGGAAGTTGATGCCGAAGGCGTTGAGCGACTTCTTGTCCGTCCCCTCAAGGATCCCGGCGACCTCAGATGCGGTCATCCCGGCTGCACCTATCATGGCGTGCGCTCCCGCTTTCACCGCCGCCTCGGCGAGTTCCGGGGTCGTGATCCCGGCCATCGGGGCAACCTGGATGGGGGCCTCGCAGCCCACAAGTTCCGTAAATCTTGTTCGCATGACACTGCTCCTGCTGGGTGACGCCCTGCGTAGGGAACTATATACCTTCCGAACATGTCTTGTATCAGTCCGGCCAGCGAAGAGCATTCTCAGACTTGGTGCGAACAGGTTCCTTACACGAAGGGCGATTGCCCCCGTGTTGGGTTGCCGACGCCTGGCGTTACCTCAGCCAGGGCTTCGCATGCTGTAATTCCGTGCCACGCGCGAAACCCAAATGCTATATTTGGCGTCTATCAATTGCGGAATCGGAGCGCCGCCCGGATGGCCTCTTCCGAAAGCTCCGGGTATTCATCGATAAGCTCGGCGTGAGAGAGACTGGACGCGAGCATTTCGAGGATGAGATCGACCGTTATCCGCGTGCCTCTGATGACAGGCTCGCCCATCATCACCTCTGGGCCGCATTCAATTAACTGGTATCAGGCGCCTCCTCAGGCGAGTATACCGTGCGCTGTGTCTTCTACCGACGCCGCCGGACTGCCCGATGGCGCCGACGCCCCCTACCC
>SLAK01000439.1 GCA_007126855.1 Dehalococcoidia bacterium
CCCTCCGCTACAATGGCGCGCGTGCGCCGACGACGCCCTCATCGCCTCGACACGCTTGCTTACACCAATACCGAGACCCAGTTTCATCTCACTTTCCGGGCTCATCCGAGGTTCAACGAATGGCCCGCCCCTGTCCAGGATGCCATTTGGCGTGCGGTTCTCAACGAGCGAGCTCGTGGGAGCATTCACCTGTTTGCGGCATGCCTGATGCCGGATCACCTGCACATGCTCATTGCCCCGGTAACACGCGACATCATCGGCTTCGTCAACGGGTTCAAGACCTGGACTACTCGGGAGGCCTGGCAAGCCGGCGTTCACGGTTCCATCTGGCAGCCAGGAATGTGGGATCGCGCCATTCGCGGCGAACGGGATTTCGACGAGGTGATGACGTACATCGCGCGAAATCCCGTCGCGGCGGGGTTGGCCCAGGTTGAGACGGAGTGGCCATACACGTGGCTGTACTGGTGGGAGTCCGATGCGGATCCCGGCGGGAGACGCTAGCGCACTTTGTGCGGCCACGGTGGGCCGCGGCTCCGGAAACACCCCGTCCCTCATCCTCCCCCAATCGACAATCGACAATCCCCAATCGACAATCCCCATGTGCTACCGTACGCCCACCACCTTCCCCAGGAGGCCCACCCCATGTGGCTCCGGCTACGCCAGATCGCCCTCGTCGCTGAAAAGCTCGACCCCGTCGTCAAAGACTTCAACAACGTCCTCGGCCTCGAAGTCGGCTACCGCGACCCCGGCGTCGGCCGCTTCGGCCTCGAAAACGTCCTCATCCCCATCGGTAACCAGCTCCTCGAAATCGTCGCCCCCATCGAGGACAACACCGCGGGCGGTCGCTACCTCGAACGCCGCGGCGGCGACGGCGGCTACATGGTTATCACCCAGTGCGACGACCACGCACCCCGCCGCAAGCGCGTCGAAGAGCTCGGCATCCGCATCGTCAACCAGTTTGAGCGCGACGACTTCCGCAACATGCAGCTCCACCCCAAGGACACCGGCGGCTCCTTCTTCGAAATCGACGAACAGATGGGCCCCAACGCCCACGACGACGACGGCCCCTGGGAGCCCGCCGGCGGCGACGTCTGGCGCGAATTCAAGCGCACCCACCTCGTCACCGGCATCGCCGCCGCCGAAATGCAATGCGACGACCCCGCAGCCGTCGCCGCCCGCTGGTCCGAGATCGCCGAGATCCCCGTCGCCAAAGACGCCGCCGGCAACCCCGCCATCCAGCTCAAGGACGCCAGCCTCCGCTTCGTCCCCATCACCGACGGCCGCCCCGAAGGCCTCGGCGGCCTCGACCTCACCGTGGCCGACCGCCAGACCCTCCTGGCCAACGCCAAACAGCACGGCTGCTACCGCAGCGACGACCAGGTCTACATCTGTGGCATGAGGTTGAATCTCGTATGACCGACTACACCGACATCCAGTACGAAGTAAACGACCCCGTCGCACTCATCCGGCTCAACCGACCGGAAAAGCTCAACGCCCTCACCTACCACACCCTGGGCGAGATGCGCGACGCCGTGAACACCGCAACCAACGACCCCGCCGTCGTCGGCATCGTCATCACCGGCAACGGCCGCGGCTTCTGCTCCGGCCTCGATGCGCAAACTCTCACCGAAGTCACCTCCTCCGGCGGCGCTGGCCGCCGCGAAGCCCAGGACCCCAACGAAGTCCCGGGCATGTTCACCTACCTGCTCGACGTGCCCAAGCCCGTCATCGCCGCCGTCAACGGCGTCGCCGCCGGCGGCGGGCTCGTCCTGGCCACCATGTCCGATATCCGCATCGCCTCCACCGCCGCCAGCTTCGTCACCATCTTCCTGAAGCGCGGCCTCATCGCCGAGCACGGCACCTCCTGGATCCTCCCGCGCATGACCACCCCCGGCCGCGCCCTCGACCTTCTCTGGCGCAGCGAACGCATCGACGCCCAGCAGGCCCACGAGCTCGGCATCGTCGAATTCCTCGCCGAACCCGACGACCTGCTCGATCGCGCCCGCGGCTACATCGAAGAGCTCGCCGCCTCCAGCGCGCCGCTCACCATCGCCGACACCAAGCGCCTCGTCTATAACCACCTCGGGGTTGGCTACCGCGAAGCGCTGCGCGAAGCCGACAAAGTCCAGTGGGATGCCGTCGCCCGCCCCGACGCCACCGAAGGCGCCCAGGCCCTGGTCGAAAAGCGCCAGCCAAACTTCCGCCGCCTCGGCGCCGAGTAACGCCGGAAGGAGGAGCCGCCCATGGTGCAAGTGTGGACGAACGGCGTCGGCATCCCCGGCGCCGCAGTGCGCCGCGCGACCGACGTCGAAGCCGCCGGCTTCGACGGCATGACCGTCGTCGATTCCCAGAACCTCTCCGGCGACCCCTATGTCGCCCTTGCCTTGGCCGCCAAAGCCACCGAGCGGCTCCTCCTGGCCACCGGCGTCACCAATCCTTACACGCGCCATCCCGCCGTCACCGCCTCATCCATCGCCACCGTCCAGGCTGAATCCGTCGGGCGCGCCATGCTTGGCATCGGCCGCGGCGACTCCGCCCTGGCCCACCTGGGCCGCGCCCCCGTTTCCGTCCGCGAATTCGAGGGCTACCTGCAGCGCGTCCAGGCCTACCTTCGCGGCGAAGAAGTCCCCTTCGAAGAAGGCGCCGACCTCGACCGCCTCCGCCTGGCCAACCAGCCCACCTCCAGCCGCATCGCCTGGATTCGCCCAGGCAAGTACCCAAGAGTCCCCGTCGATGTCGCAGCCACCGGGCCAAAGGTCATCCAGGCCGCGGCGCGCCATGCCGACCGCATCACCTTCGCCCTGGGCGCCGACCCCGAACGCATCCGCTGGGGCATCGACACCGCCCGCGAAGCCCGGGACGCAGCCGGCCTCAACCCTGCCATGCCCTTCGGCGCCTACGTCAACGTCGTCGTCCACGACGACCCCGAAGAGGCCCGCCGCATCGGCGAAGGCGGCATCTCCCTCTTCACCCGCTTTTCCGCCATGCATGGAACGGCCGTCGGCCCCACCTCGGCGGAAGACCGCGCCGTCTTCGAAGCCGTCCACGATGCCTACGACATGACCTCTCACAGCTTCGCCGGCAGCCCGCAGGCGCAACACCTCGCCGGCGAATTCGCGGAGCGCTTCGCCATCCTTGGCCCCGCTTCCTACTGCATCGAAAGACTGGGCAAGCTCGTCGAACTCGGCCTCGACCGGCTCGTCATCGTCGGCCCCTCCGCCGGCGCCGACCCCGCGCTCGCTCGCGAAGCCGAATCCCGCTTCGCCGCGGAAGTCCTGCCGACGCTTCACCGTCTGTAAGCGGCCGAGCCTTGCGCTCTCCCGAGTCGGCGACTCATAACCTCGAGCGTGCCCCGCTCCCGGAAGAATGAGGGGCCTATGCCCCCGTCCGCAGCCGCGGGTCCAGGAGGTCGCGCAGCGCGTCACCAAGCATGTTGAAAGCAAACACCACCATGCTCAGCGCCAGCCCCGGGAAGAATGCCAACCACCAGGCGCCCTGGCCAAGCTGGACGCGGGCCTGGTTCAGCATGTTCCCCCAGGTCGGCAGGTCGGGCGGCGCGCCCAGGCCGAGGAAGCTCAGCGTCGCCTCGATCAGGATGGCGTTGCCGATATTCAGCGTAGCCAACGTGATCAGCGGCGCCATCACGTTCGGCATCACGTGCTTGAAGATCATCCGCGTATGCCCGGCTCCCGTCGCGCGCGCCGCCTCCATGTAGGTCAGCGCCGCAACGGTCAACACCGCGCTGCGCACCACACGCGACTGCCCCACGCCGAACAAAATGCCGAGCGCGATGCAGAACAACACGTTCGTTGTCTGCCACACACCGGACGTCGGCAACCCTGGAGCGTCCCAGCCCATGAACATCGCGCCCACCGCGATAAGGAACACCAACGCCGGGAACGCTAAGAACGCGTCCACCAGCCGCTGCGACAGCAGGTCAAACAAGCCTCCGAAATAGCCGCTGACGAGCCCGATCAGTAGCGAAATCACCGCCGCGATAGCGACAGCCAGCCCGCTGATGATCACGGACACCCGGGCGCCATGGATTACGCGGCTGAAAATATCCCTTCCAAGCGGGTCGGTGCCCATCAAGTTGCTCATCGTGGGCCCTTCGAGCCGGGGGCCCGCCCGCAACTCCGTTGGATCGTTCGGCGCGATCGTCGGGCCGGCAACCGCCATCACCAGGAACACCACCGCGATAACGAGCCCGATCAGCCCCAGCGGCTTCTCCTTGATGAGCCGGCGCAGCACATCGACGTAAAACGGAAGAGGCTTCTTCCGCATTTGTTCGACAGATGTCTCGCCCAGTGTGCCCGCAGCCTGACTCATGGCCTGGTTCCTTTCCCCTTCACTACGTCGCTACGAATACCGGATGCGCGGGTCGAGCACTCCATAGAGCACGTCGACAATCAGGTTCACCAGCACAACGACGATCGCCAGCACGATAACCACGCCCTGGACCGACGGGTAATCGCGGTTGAAGACCGCCTGGATGAAGTACCGCCCCACACCGGGCATGTTGAAGATCGATTCGAGAATGATCGTCCCACCGATCGCCACCGACACCTGCAGGCCGATGATCGTCAGCACCGGGATCATCGCATTCTTCAACGCGTGGCGCGTGATCACCACCCGCTCACGCAAGCCCTTCGACCACGCAGTCCGGATGTAGTCCTGCCGCAACACCTCCAGCATCATCGTCCGCGTCATACGCATCACGCCCGCCGCGAGGTTGATGCCCAGCAGCAGCGCCGGCCAGAAGAAATAGTAGATATGGTCCCACGGACCGTCTCCCCAAGACTTGTACGATAAGGGCGGGGTCCAACCAAACCACATCTGCGGAAAAATAATCAGGAACAGCGCGGTAACGAAGTACGGCACGGAAAGCCCCAGGATCGCGAAGCTCCGGCCAAAGTAATCCCCCCAGGTGTCCTGCCGTATCGCCGCATAGACGCCGATCGGGATCGCAATGATCAGCCCGAGGATGATCGTGTAGAGCGCGAACTCCAGCGTCACCGGCAGGCGCCGCCGCAATTCGTCCGATACCGCGCGGCGCGTCCACGGCGATTCACCCAGGTCGCCCCGGAGAACCTCGCCCATGTAGATCGCAAACTGGACCGGGATTGGTTTGTCCAACCCGAGCTGCTCTTCTAGCTGCGCCCGGTATGTCTCATCTGCATAGGGGTTCTCCGCCATGATCAATTCGACCACGTCCCCCGGGACGAGGCGCAGCATCATGAACGTTGCAAATAGGACGAGCAGGATAGTCGGCACCGCAAGGAGTAAGCGTCGAATGATGTATTGCGTCATTGCTTTGCTCCCCTCAGCTGCGGCATTTCCTGCTTCCCTTCCAACGGATCCTGTCTATCGCCTGCTATGAGCGTCCTTTATGCGTCCTGGAGCCATAGTTGGTCAAGTCTCCGGTCGCATGAAGACCGTTGTTGCCGGGCCGGTGCCTCCGCCATAGCGATCTCAAGCCATAGTTGCTGAGAGTATGGGGGAACTTCATCGAAAAATCGAGCACGGCCATCCGGCCTCCTTTCAGCACCGCCTGCTGGCGCTTGTCCGGGCACCACGCCCCATCGTCCGCAACCTCAGGTCAACCACTAGCCGGGTCCCCCTCGCGTGGCCCGGATCCTCCCTCGTGCTTCCTGCGCGCCTCGGGGCGAGTCACAGTTGCCCGCTTCGAGGACCCAGGAGCACCGCGCATCAGACACGATGTCTGGTGCCGCGCACAGATTAGAGAGCTGGACACAACAGGTCAACGCAAAAGCGAAACCCTTGCGCATGTATGGATAAAGCTTGCCGTTACTTGCCTGGCGACCGCCCCAATCCAGGGCGCCGGCGGAGCTGCCCTGGCCCTCGAAACGGTCGCGGCCGGCGCCGTTGCAGCGGCGCCGGCCGCA
>SLAK01000184.1 GCA_007126855.1 Dehalococcoidia bacterium
CGGCCTCGAGCGCCGCCCGCAGCGGCAAACGCCCGGCCAGCAGGGCGAAGGCCTCGCGGTTCGCCGGCCCGCCGCAGGTCTCAAGCAATGCCGTGTAGAGCGCCTGACCGGGGCCCGCACTCCGCACCAGCGGTTCCCAGCGGACCGCCTTCATCCGCAGGCGCCGCCGGGAGAGCGCCCGCAGCGGCGCCTCCAGGTCCCGCCCGGCGGCGGCGGCGAAGGCGCAGGGCGGCGTGAAGGGCGGCGGGAACACGGGCGCCTCCCTGCCGCGGAAGACCAGCAGCGGGATGCGCCGCCCGTCCCCGTGCAGCGTCGACGCCTCGCCGCTGTCGTTGACCGCGGCCACGTGCAGCACCACGCGCCCGTAGGCCGGGTCACAGTGATGGCCGTGCGCCCGCCAGCCGCTTGCCGCCAGGTGGAACTCCACATCGCCCTTCAGGTAGTCGCCGCCGGCGTCCAGGATGGCGTCCCGCAGGTCCGGCCCGTGGCCCGGACCCGGTACCCCGGGGAAGATCACCTTCAGCGCCCGCCCGTCCTCCAGCCGCAATCCCTCCGCCGGCCGTTCCAGCCAGCGCGCCACCATCGCCGCCTCCGTGCCACTGCCACGACCAGCGCCCTCTCCCGCGGGCGGGAGAGGGCCGGGGTGCGGGTGCGCACGCTCAGGATGCATCGCCATCCTCCTCCGCTTTGCCCGCGTCGTATTCCGCCTGCTGCTCGGCGAAGATACTCAGCACGCGGCTGCTCGCACCCCGCGGGGCATAGCGGCCCGTTTCCCATTCGCTCACGGTCTGCTGCCGCACGCCGAGCTGCCGCGCGAACTCGGCCTGGCTCAGCCCGAGCCGCCTCCGCAGCGCGCGGATCTCTCCGGCGGTCCATTTCATGCTCTGCATGCTTACACGGTAGCGTGTAATCGCTAATTCTGCCAGAAGGCGGCGGTCCCGCCGCGCCGCACCAGCTCGGCCCGGAAGTCGAGCAGCGCCGAATAGGTTGGCAGGACGAAAACGTCGTCGCCGGGCCGCGTATCCCGCAGGATGGCGTCGCAGAGCGCCGCCGGGGTATGTTCCACGGCCAGCGGCGCCGGCCAGCCTGCGTACTTCAGCCGCAGCGCCATGTCCTCGGCGCGGTCGCCGCCGACCCAGCAGCGCGCCACGTGATCGGCCAGGAATTCGTAGTCCACGTCCCAGGTCCAGGAGACGTCCTGCCCGTCGGCCAGCCGGTCGTTGAGCAGCACGGCGACGTGCAGCGGCGTCTCCAGCGCCGTGAGCAGCCGCACGACCTGGTTCGCCCCCGCCGGGTTCTTCGCCAGCAGCAGGCGCAGGCTCCGCCCCTCGAAGTCCACGCGTTCCTGCCGCCCGAAAGCCGGTTCCACCGCGCCCAGCCCGGCGCGGATCGCGCCGTCGTCCAGCCCCAGCGTGCGTGCGATGCCGATCGCGATCAGCGCGTTCCAGACGTTGTAGAGCCCCGTGAGCGGCATCCGCAACTCGCCCAGGCCGTCCACCTCCATCGCCGCCTCATCCAGCCCCAGCCGCACCGCCGTGGCACGCACATCCGGCGCAGGCCGCGACCGCCCGCAGCCTTCGCAGGACCAGTGTCCCAGGTGCGCGAAAAAGCGCTGGCCGTAGCGGAAGCTGCCCCCGCAGGCCTGGCACCAGCGCGCATCCGTCGCGCCGATCGGCCCACCCGCCTGCGCCTCGTCGTCGATTCCCACGGCGATCACCGGGCCGCTCCAGCCCTCCGCGAGCTGCGCCACCGAGGGGTCGTCGGCATTCAGCACGAGCGCCGCGTCCTTCGGCGATGCCGCCAGTGCCTGGCGCCAGAGGCCGGCCACCGTGTCCACTTCACCGTAGCGGTCGAGCTGGTCCCGGAAGAGGTTCGTGACCGCGATGGCCGTGGGGCGCAGCGCGCGGGCAGCCGGCGGGGTCGTGGCCTCATCCGTTTCGAAGAGCCCCGCGGTCTCGGACGCATCGCGCAAGTGCCCGGAGAGCGTCGAGCGCGCCAGCAACGCGCTGGTGATCCCCCGCATCAGGTTCGAGCCCTCACGGTTGTGCACCACCGGCCGCCCCGCCGCCTCCAGCATCGACGCCACCATGCGGGACGTTGTCGTCTTACCGTTGGTGCCGGTCACGAGCACCCGGCCACCGCCGAGCTGCCGCCCCAGCCGCGCCGCCAGCCGTGGGTCCACCCGCAGCGCTACCAGCCCGGGCAGCGCCGTCCCGCCGCGGCGGAGCAGACGGAGCCCGCGCGCGCTCGCCTTCCCGGCGGCAACTGCAGCGATGGAGCGCGGATGCATGCTCCCAGCATGGGCAGTGCGGCCCGAAGAGTGAAGGCCGGCGCGGCTCCAGGTCAGGCTTCTTCGATGGTGGCGGTGAGGCCGCAGGACTGGAGGCGGTCGCGGTAGAGCTCGGCTTCTTCCTTGCGGCAGACGATGACGGTGGCCTGGCCATGGTGGTGGGCCTCCATCATGATGTGTGTCGCTTCGTCGCGGCCCAGGGAGGGCACGGACTTCATGAGGGAGCGGACGACGTGGTCCATGCTGTTGTGGTCGTCGTTGTGGAGGACGACGCGGAAGGGCGGGAAGAGCTTCTTGAGCTTTTCTACGTCGATTCCGGTCTCGGTGCCGGGGTCAGCCGGAGAGGTCATGCGTTCAGGGTAACAAGCCGGCCCAAAGCGAAGGCGGCGCGTTCCGGTGTTGGGTAAACGGCGACGCCGGCGTCGATGAAGGCGTCGCGGACGCTGTCGACCAGTTCGCGCTGCCAGGGCACCCGGTTCTCGGTGGCGCCCAGGACGACGGCGACCGGGAGGGGGGACGCCTGGACGATGCTGGTGAGCCGTTCGCAGGCGTGGCGGAGGCGGGATTCGGCATCCGGGCGGCCGAAGAACCAGTCTTCGCCCACGTTGGCGATGGCCAGGTCGTAGTGGCCGGAGTCGATCATCATCTGCAGCAGGCCGTTGGAGGAGAGGCCGCTGCCGGCCAGGATGGACTGGTCGACGGGGTTGCCGACCCAGTCGGCGAGCTTCGGGGCGCGTTCGCGGACCTGATCGCGCAGGGGGTCGGGGAGCGGGAGCACAGACATCCCGTTTTCCTCGCAGGCGTCGGCGGACTGGACGCTGCGGCCTCCACCACCGCCGACGACGGCGATGCGGCGCCCCTTCGGGAGCGGCATGAGCGACGCGCCGATTATGAGGTCGAGGAGCTGTTCCTGGCTGCGGGCTTCGAGCGCGCCGGCCTGGCGGATGGCGGCGGACCAGATCTCGGCGGCGCCGGCCAGCGCAGCGGTATGGGATGCGGCGGAGCGCGCGCCGGCGGAGGTGCGGCCGGCCTTGTGGATGATGACGGGTTTTTGCGCGGCGGCTTTGCGGAGGGCGCGGAAGAAGGCCTGGCCGTCGGGGACGCCTTCGACGTAGGCGCCGATGACGGTGGTATCGGGATCGTGGCCCAGGTAGTCGAGGAGGACGGCGGGGGTGAGGTCCTGGCCGTTGCCGTAGTTGGCGACCTTGCCGTAGTGGAGGCCGCGGGCGTTGCCGCGGATGACGACTTCGACGGCGTTATTGCCGGACTGGCTGAGGAAGGCGACGGATCCCTGCTGCTGCGGCAGGTCGGGGCGGAAGGCGACGTGCCCTGCGGGGTGGTAGACGCCCATGCCGTTTGGGCCAAGGATGCGGACGCCGGCTCGGGCCGCCGCGGCCATGACGCGGGCTTCGAGCGCGGCGTCTTCTTCGTCGCCCGTTTCGCTGAAGCGGGCGGTGAAGAGGTGGAGGAAGCGGGCCTTGCCGCCGGCGCATTCCTCGACAAGCGCCGGGACGGCGGGCGCCGGCACGCAGGAGATGACCAGGTCGACCTCGCCGGGGACGGCGGAGAGGGAAGGATAGGCTTTGTAGCCGGCGATTTCGTCCGCCTTCGGGTTGATGGGGTAAACGGGCCCGGGGAAGCCGAATTCCTTCAGCGAGCGGACGTAGTCGTGGCCGGGGCTGTCGACGTTGGTGGAGGCGCCGACGACGGCGACGGAGCGCGGGGCGAAGAGCTGGTCGAGGTCAACCGGTTGAGACGGCACGGGGGAGATTGTCGAGTGTCGAATGGCGAGTGTCGAGTGGCGAATCAGGGAGCGGTGAGGTCCTGACGCAATGTTCACCAGGTGACAGCGTCGACCTTGCGGTGATGCGATACAATTGGAGGAAAGTATCGCTCGGATGCGGTGGCGATTGCCTATCTGGTTGCCTGAAGGTTTCCCGGTACGATTCTCGGCGCGACCACAATGCGACCGCCACGGTGTGCGCCTATCTGGATGACCATTACCTCGCAACCAACATCACAGACGGTCGGTGTGCTTGCCCTGCAGGGGGACTTCCGTGAGCACTGCGAAATGCTGCGCGCGCTGGGGCACAACGCCGTGGAAATCCGCAAACGCGAGCAACTCGCGGACCTCGATGCGCTGATTATCCCGGGCGGCGAAAGCACGACCATCGCCCGGCTGATCATCGGCAACGGTTTTTTGGAGCCGCTGCGCGAGTTCTGCGCGAGCGGCCGGCCGGTGTGGGGCACGTGCGCCGGCGCGATCTTGCTCGCTCGCTACGTTGACCAGCTTGACCGGCCGGGCATCGAAACGATGAACATCCGCGTGCAACGCAATGCCTTCGGACGGCAGGTGAACAGTTTCGAGGCGGACCTGGACATCGCCGGGCTCGAAGGCCCGCCCTTTCACGCCATTTTCATCCGCGCGCCGCGCATCGAAGCGGTGCTGCCTCCGGCACGGGCGATCGCGCGGCTTGACGACGGCACCATCGTGGCAGCGCGGGAGGAGAACCTGCTGGCCACATCGTTCCACCCGGAGATCACGGGCGATCCGCGCCTTCACCAGTACTTCCTGGGGATCGGGAAGGGGGCCGGCGAGGCCCGGAGCGCTGCACGCACAGGAGGGTCCGCGCATGGGTGAGTGCCAGGCCACCGTGCTCTCCACGATAGAGGCCGCCGCGCTGTGGCCGCAGCTGCACCGGCTCGACACGGAAGTGATCGCGACGCGTGCGGGCGAGCACCGCACACTGCGGGCGGGATTCGCCGCCACCGGCGTCGGGAACCTGCCGCGGATGCCGCGCGCGGTGGTGATGGGCCTTCGCCACGGCCTCACCTTCCGCGGGGTGCTTGTCGCGCGGCGGTTGAGCGGTGGGGCGGCCTGGGAGGTGGTGTCGCTGCGGCTCGCGCGGGAGAAGGACGACGAGGCGATCCACGCGTTGCTGCAATCCACCGCCGTTGAGGTGGCGAACCGGGAAGGGCGCACGCTGTTCCTCCGCCACGCGGAAGGGTCGCCGCACGAGGACGCCTTCCGGCTGAGCGGGCTGGTGGCCTATGCGCGGGAGCACCTGCTGTGCCCGCCGGAGCCCGATTCCCGGCCTGAGCAAGAGGAGATGCGGCCCGCGGAGCGCGCCGACCGGGCCGCGGTTTTCCGGCTCTATTGCCGCGCGGTACCGGAGATGGTGCGTCGCCATGAGGCCATCACACAGCAGGAATTCCGCGCCGTGCTCGACCTGTACAACAGTCACGACGAGTTCGTCCTGGACGGCACCGAGGGCTTGCTGGCCTGGGCGGGTGTTGGCGAGCACGAGGCATATCTGCTGACGGCGCCGGCCGACGGGCAGGCCGCAGCCGCGGGGCTGGAGACCATCCGCGCGCACCTGCCGCCTTCGGGCACGCTTGTCCTGGGCGAACACCAGGAGCACGAATATCGAATTGCCACCGAGTGCGGTTTCGGCCCGCTGGGGGTCCGTGTCGTGTGCGCACGGCGCCTGGCAGCACTCAATTCTCTAAAGGAGGCGTTGGCGGTCCCGGTCACCTCCCGGGTGCCGAACTAATATGACCGACCTGCTTCATTCCGCTGCGAACCAGCAGATCGTTACCGACGACC
>SLAK01000325.1 GCA_007126855.1 Dehalococcoidia bacterium
CTCGACGTTCATGGTGAAACACTTCGCCTGAAAGCCATCCGCACACAGGAGCCCCGCTGATGACCTACAAAGGCGTCAACGCCTACAAAACCTCAACCGTTAACACCGCCGACCCTGTCACGCTGGTCTCGATGCTCTACGATGGCGCCACCAGGGCCATCCGCAAAGCCCGTCTCCACCACGAAAACGGCAACCGCGAAGGCTTCTACAGCGAAACTGAGCGCACATCGCTCATCCTTGGCGAGCTGCTCGCCGCCCTGGACATGGAGCAGGGCGACCTTCCCCGGACACTCTCCGGCATCTACACCTACTGCATGGCCCGCCTCACCGAATGCACCTTCGACGAACCCTCCAACCTTGACGAAGTCGAGCGCCACATCAGCCGCATCGCGAACTCCTGGAAGACCGTTGCCGCAGGCATTCGCTCCGGGAATGCCGGGATGTCCATGGCCGAGGGAGCCAGCGCGTGAACGCCCCGCGAGAGCACGCCCGCGCCGCATACCGCCTCGCCGAGCGCCAGCTCGCCTCGCTCCGCGATAACGACTTCGACGCATTCGACGCAGGGAGTGGCGAGCTCGAGGACGCCTATTCCGCCCTGCTCCAGGCCGACCCCGCCACCTTCGACGACGAGACCCGGGCCCTCACCCGCGAGATCGTCCATGTCCAGCGCTCCATCACCCACGAGCTCGACCGGCTCATGGACCAGGCCAGCGAGGCAATGGCCCTGCAGCGTCGCCGTCACGCCGTCTCCAGCGCCTACAACGCAGCCGCAAACCAGCCGGGCGCTCCACGCACTGCGTGAACAGGCGAGCGGAATCGTAACCGTTCTCCTACTCGGTATAGCCACCACAGCGTCAAGTTTTCCCAGCCCCATGTCGAAACTTACGGCAGAGCGCGCAAATCGGGGCAAACCCTGATAGGGCCACCCCCCGGCGCTACGTTCTTGCTGAGAAGAGAAGCATGGCGGAAACCAGATCCCGGCAGTCGAGCAACAAGCTTTCCACCCTCCTTTCGGTGGCGCTGGTGCTTGGTGTGGGCTTCGCCACCTGGTACGTCCTCGACTCCCGGGCAGGCGATTCGCAGGCAGCGGAACAACACGCCGATGCGCTCACGATGGCCGCCGAAACGCCGGCCGCACGCGAAGCCGCCCACCAGGGGCAGCGCACATTCCGGGCTGGCCTGCCCACCCGGGTGGTGGTTCCCTCCGCCGGCATCGACGCCCCCATCGAGGGGGTCGGCGTTGTCGAGCAGGGCGGCCAGGCAGCCTGGGAGACCTCGTGGACCGCGGTCGGCCATCACATCGACTCTGCGCTGCCCGGTAGCCCGGGAAACCTCGTCCTCACCGGGCACGTGTCCGTGTCCAACCCGCAGCACTCTGCCTACTTCGCAACGCTCGACCGGGTGCAGCCCGGCGACGTCGTCGAAGTGCACTCCGGCGAGGCAGTCTTCCGCTACGAGATCGAAGAACTCAGGGTGGTGCCGCCCGACGCCACCGAGGTGCTGCGCGCAGACCACCGGTCACGCGTGACCCTCATCACCTGTACCCCGGACCTGGAAGATCGGCTGGTCGTCGTTGGACGGCTCGTCACCTGAGTCCGATTGCGGCGCGTACGCCCGAAAGCGTACGCTGGCTACTGAAGATGGAGAGAGACATGAGCGTTCAGAGCACGAAAGGTCCGGGCCAGAGCGGGGCCGTGATCAAGCAGTTTCCGGCTGTCCGCGAAAAGGGCAATTCCTCCACCACACCTCCCGCGGAGCGTGCCGATTCCGCCGGCATCACCGAAAGCGCCCGCGAACTGTCGCGTGCAAAGGAGGCCGTCGAGGCTTCTCGCGATGTACGCGCCGAGAAAGTCAAAGCCCTTAAGGCCGCCATAGAAAACGGCACCTATGCTCCCGATCCAGAAGAAATCGCGCGGAAATTGCTGGACCGTGGTATCTAGGCAAGTTCCCTTGCGGTAATCGCGCCGCGCGGCTCAGCGTTTTCTCGCCACCACCGGGGGAGACTCCTGATTCGTCTCCCCCGTCCCTGTTCTTACGATGTTCTCAACGGCTTCGCGCTCCCAGGTCCAGCAGCCGCCCACGGAGAACATCATTCATGCCAAGTATCCTTGCGATCGTCAACGGCACCCCGCCAGCCCTCGAAGGCGCGTCGGTTTCTGGCCCCGGTTTGCTGGTGGAACGCCGGTCCAGCCCCCGGGGCGCGCTGGACACCGCTGACAGCACCCTGTACGACCTGCTTGTCCTGGCCGGCTTCCCCATTGAAACCCAGCAGGAGATAGCAACCACCTTCCAGGAACGCCACCGCTGGCGGTTGGTGCCCGTGCTCTATGTGCTGGACCCCGCGGCGCCCGGCCTCATCATCCCCGCCTCCTATCGCCCCGAGCTGGACGGCATTGTGCGCGGGCGTTTCGGTGACGCCGCTGTCGAAGCCCGCATACGGCAGCTTGCTCGCGAAGGCGTTGCCAGCGCCAACTTTGTCGTCGCTGGCCCCTTCGAGCTCGATCCCGTCCGCGGACGGCTTTCGTGCGATGACCTGGCTATCGAGCTGACCGAGCGTGAAGCCGAGATCATGGCTGTGCTCCTCGAACGCCTCAACGATACCGTCAGCGCCTCCGAGATCATCGAGCGTAGCTGGGGCGCCGTCGCCGACGACCGGCACCGGCAAATCCTGCGCCGCCATGTGTCGAACATCCGGCGCAAGCTCCATGCGCGCATCGGTGCCGCCGCGCTCCAGACTGTGCGGGGCTTTGGCTATCGAGTGAACGCCCCGGAAGACGCCGTCCCCCACGCCGGTTAGCGCCGGTAGGTTGGGTCGCTGGTGTCGATCCAGCAGCGCGAGAACCGGTCCTGGTAGCCGTCCGTGATATCCAGCGGGAAGTCCCGCACATAGGGCCACGACAGCGCCACCACCCGCTCCGACACCAGGTTCACGCCGGCGTTGATTTCCAGCAGCGCCCGCTGGATCTCGCGCCCCGTTTCCCGGCGCGAGTCCGTGTCGAACTCTGCTCGCTGCGATTCGATCAGCGCGTCCAGGTCCTCGTCTCGAAGGGCGAAGCTGTTTTGCATCCCGGTGCTGTGGAAATACGGATAGACCCAGTCGTCCAGGTCCAGCCAGCCCGTGTCCGGCCCGGCAATCCACGGCGCGTCCCCCGCGAAATGCCGCTCCACCAGCTCGTTAATCGGCACCCACTCGAGCTGGATTTCGATATCCAGCGCCTCCCAGACGTGCCGGGCAATTCTCGACCCAAGATGCAACTCTTCTTCCGAGGTCAGCTCCGCATGCAGCGTCAGCTTGGAGGGGACGTCGACGTCATCCGAACGCATCGCATCGAGCAGCGCCCGCGCATCAGCGATGTCCTGGTCGCGCCCGCCCGAGCCCAGCCGGTACCCCGGGAAGTCCGACAGTTCCGATTGTGAAAGCGCCCACTTCGTCACCGGCCAGCTCACCCATGCGTTCGGCTCCCCGGCACCCTGGAACAGCAACTCCACCAGCTCGCGCCGGTTCATTGCCACACTCAGCGCCGTCCGGAAGCGTGGGTCGTTGAACGGCGGCAGCGGCGTGTAGAAACGCATGCCGAAAAACATCGCATTGCCAATGTGCTGGCGCTGTAGCTGCGGGATCGCGTTCATCAGGCGGTCCGCCTGCACCGCGCCCAGGAACGCAACATCCAGTTCGCGGACCCGCAGCATCGCCTCAACGGTTGCGCTGTCCCTGGGCTCCACCAGGGTCACCCCGGCAACCTGTGGCCTGCCGCGGAACCAGTCGTCGTTCCGGGCCACGCTGGCGAAGTTGCGCTCGTCCCACTCGATCCAGGTGAATGGGCCGCTGCCAACCTGCCTGCTTGCGCCGAAAGCAGCTTCGCCCCGGTCGAACTCCGGCGGGACGATAAAGGCCCCCGGGTCCGCCAGCCGCGCCAGCGAACCGGCGAAGGGCTCGGTCGTCGTAATCACGATCTCTTCGTCCGAAGGCGTCTCAATGCTGTCGATAATGTCCCACCGTTGCCGCCTCACGAAGCTGCCGTCGCCGGCGATTTGCCGTTCCAGCGAATGGCGTACGTCGTCTGCGGTGACGCGCCTTCCCTCCACCGGGCTCCGGTCGTGCCACCGGGCGTCCGGGCGCAGGTGGAATACATAGGTTTCGTTGTCCGGCTGTTCGGGCATGCTTTCGGCCAGGTCCGGCTCCATCGCCGCCTCCGCCTGGTCGCGGTAACTCAGCAGACGGCTATAGACGAAGGCCTGCTGGCCATGCAGTGCACCTACCTGCGTCTTGTGCGGGTCGAACTGTCCATCGCTGAAAACAAAACCCGAAACCGTGAGCGGCGTCAGTGCCTCACCTTGCGGAGTAGGCGCCCTGTCATCGTCCGCTGGCTCCGGTGTGGGCGAAGCGGTTCCCTGCGCTGCTTGCTCCTCGCCGTCGTCGCGCTCCGAACTCCCTCCGCCGCAACCGGTCAGCGAAAGGCCCGCGAGCGCCGCCGCGGAAGCCCCGGCGCCAAGGAAACGCCGCCGCGTTAGCTTCTGTCCCGGTGTTGTTTTCCAGTCGTCGCGTGGTCGCATACGATCGCTCTAACGGCTCACAGGCTGAATGGCTGGCACGGAGGTGCACTATGGCGACCCGGATGACCGCTGCCGAGGTAACGGCAGCGCTGAGCGAACTCGATGGCTGGAGCCAGGATGGCGACCAGTCCATTCACCGCAAGTTCTCGTTCCCGGACCACATTGCCGCGATGGGCTTCGTGACCCGCGTTGCAATGGCCGCGGAGAAAATGAACCACCACCCGGATCTCCGCATCGTGTACAGCAACGTCGACATAGCCCTCAGCACGCACGACGCAAACGGCGTCACGCAGAAGGATATCGAGCTGGCGCGCACGATTGATAGCTATTTGTAAGCCTATGCGCCCCGGGCGTTCCAGCAAAAGAGGGGGTTCACCCGGAACCCCCTCATGTTGACCTGCCTCGGTTCGGCCTGGCTCACGCGTGGATGGTTTCCTTCACCATCCGCACCATGTCCAGCTCCTCTTCGCTCAGCTCCGATGCGTCCTTCTTCATCTCGTCCTTCAACGGGAAGATGTGGACCGCGTCCCAGCCGCACACGTCTTCGCAAAGCCGGCAACCGGTGCACTTTTTCTCGTCCACCGTGCTTACGCCGAAGAAGTCGTCGATCCGCTCCGTGTGTTGCAGGCTCAGCGCATCGAAGGGACAGATGTTAATGCACAGCTCGCACCCCGAGCCGATGCACTTCTCTTCGATCACTACCGCCTTTGGCCAGTCGTCCTTCTTGTACGACCGGCAGACGTCTCCCTCAGTGTCCAGGATCGCTTCCGGCGGGCAGACCACGCCGCACGCGCCGCAGTCGATGCACAGCGTCGGGTCGATCACATGCAGCTGGTTGCGCTCCCCCGTGATCGCGTTCGTCGGGCAGCGCTTCGTGCAGGCCGTACACCCGATGCACGTTTCGATAATTGAATATGGCAATGAACTAAACTCCGGCTTCGGTTCGTCGGAGACTGTTGCTCCTCGTTCTTCCCCCTCATGGTATCGGTCGAGCCCATTCCGCCGCAACGCAGCAAGCGCTCAAACCGGCCCCTGCGCCGCCAGCACGCGTCCCAGCACTGCCGCCGGGTGCCCGTCGAAGGGCGTTGCACGCATTGCCACCAGCTCCCGTGCGCGCCGGATGCCGGCATGGGCAGCCGCGATAGCTTCCGCCGGATAACCCATCGCTGCGCGGTTCTTTTCGAAGTCGCCATGGTCTCGCTCGTAGCATTCGAAGCCCGGCGAAACGATCAGGTCAAGGTCAAGGTCGATGAACTCGATGTCCCGCCCGCTGATCATCGCCGGCAGCGCCGCATCACAGTGATACTCCAGCACCTCGCCCCGGGC
>SLAK01000339.1 GCA_007126855.1 Dehalococcoidia bacterium
CGAGGATGTCTTCGACTGTGACCCAGGGGACGCGGGCGATGAGGCGGAGGCGCCGCTCGTGGTAGTCGTAGAGGGCCCAGGGGGTGACGACGCGCCAGGGGCCGGTGTCCCGCGGGAGGCCAGCACGCTCACGGGCACCGGGGGTGCCATCTAGGAAGCCGGGGGAGGAGATGAAGTCGACCTGGCGGACGAACTTGCGGCGTTCCTGGTCGGTGATGAGGATGGTGCGCCAGCAGCAGGCGGCGATGGTGTCGGCGCCGCCGGGGCCACCGAAGCGGCGGCCGGAGGGGCCGTATTCGCCGAGCATGGTGGAATTGATGTTGCCGTGCTGGTCGACCTGGAGGGTGTTGAGGACGCCGTAGTCCATGTAGCCGAGCTGGGCGTGGACGCCGGCGGTGTTCATGGTGCCCCAGGAGAGTGCGCGGCGGACGGCGCGTGAGGCGACCATGGTCATCATGGGCTCGAAGGGGAGCAGGGGTTCGGGGGCGATGACGCCGTCTTCGGTGATGTACTGGGAATGGGGTGCGTACAGCTTCTGGCCGAGGAGGACGGCGTAGAGCGGGGTGCCGCCACCGGCTGCCCAGTAGGTGCGGCCATTTTCAACCATGCGCGCGACGGTGCACATGGCGACTTCGCGCTCGGAGAACGATTCGGCGCGGGTCATGCGTTGTATCCCTCCCTGACGGTTTCGCGGCGGCGCATATCGAGCATCTTCTTGACGCCAACGCGTTCCTGGAGCATGTGTTCGAAGGATTCGAAGGGGCGGATGGCCTGGTCGATGTATTTTTCGACCTGGTCGCCCATGACGGCGCCAAAGATGCCGATGACGGCCTGTGGGTCGGAGGCGTAATAGCCGGGGCAGGTGCCGGGATAGCTGCCGAAGGGCGCTTCGACGACGGCATCGACCACGTAGTAGGGGATGGTGGTGGCGCCGGGGTTGCTGCGGATGCGGTCGGTATCGACGATCTCCTCGGCGGTGACGATGACCTTTTTCGATGCCAGCGCGGACTCGGCGTCGGCGACGCCGGTGCCGAAGATGCGCGCGTTGCCATAGACGTCGGCCTGGTGGGCGTGGATGAGGGCGACGTCGGGATTGAGGGCGGGAACGATGGTGACGGGCTGGCCGGTGTAGGGGTCGGAGATCAGGCGGGCGCCGGAACGGTCGAAGCCGTGGGTCCCGCCGAATGAGCGCACCGGCAGGAAGGGCACGCCCATGGCCCCGGCCTGGAGGCGCAGAGCCATGATGACGTTGCTGTACTCGAATACTTCCAGCGTGCCCTGCTGGAGCGCCCGCTGGACGATGGGCGTGGAGAGAAAGAAACCGCAGTCGACGCGGGACACGCAACCGCCGCCGAGCAAGATGGCGATATCGACGTAGGTGAATTTGCCGGCGATCCAGAGGTCTTTCTTCTCCTGGAGGATGAGCTCGTGGATGAGCGGGTTGGGGCCGCGCATGAGGTAGTTGCATTCGTAGGTGAGGTAGTCGCCGTCGGTGACGAAGCGAGCGACCGCGTCTTTTGCGGACATGACACGCGGTTCGAGGGCGCGGTTCTTGTTTTCGCGGACGTATGCGCGGAAGCCATCGGGGTCGACGGGGAGGAAATCGCCGTAGCCTTCGGCGAGTATGTCGATATGGCCGGCGGGCGACTCGGCGGTGGTCATGTTGTCACCTCCTCCCGGGCCGGCCGCTGGTCGTGCCCATGCCGTGGGGCCGGCCCGGGGAACGTGGTTTGGTGTCTCATCGGACCAGGATGGTGACGCACATGGCGGCGGCCTCAGAGCCGATGGAGCCGCCGCCGTTATGCGCCAGGCCAACGCGGGCGCCTTCGACCTGGCGCTGGCCGCTGCGGCCCTGGAGCTGCTCGGTCAATTCGACGACCTGGGCGATGCCGGTGGCGCCGACGGGATGGCCCTTGCGCAGAAGGCCGCCGGAGGTGTTGACCGGCAGGCGGCCGCCGAGGGCGGTCTCGCCTGAATCGATCAAGGCGCCGCTTTCTCCCTTTGCGCACAGGCCGAGCGATTCGTAGGCCATGAGTTCGGCGGGAGCGGAGGCGTCGTGGAGTTCGATGACGTTGACTTCCCCGGGTTCGACGCCGGCGTGTTCGTAGGCTTCGCTGGCGCAGACTTCGACGGTGCCGGGCTCGTCGGGGCCGTGGTCCCAGCCGGAGTGCAGGGACATCGCTGCGACGCGGACCGGGTTGGCCAGGCCGAGCTCGCGGGCTTTGCGCTCGCTGACGATGATGGCAGCGGCAGCGCCATCGCCGATGGGGGAACACATGGGCCGGGTGAGCGGCTCGGCGATCATGGGCGCATTGAGGACATCTTCGACGCTCAGTCGATCCTGGAACTGTGCGCGGGGGTTCATGCTGCCGTGGAAGGAGTTCTTGGCGGCGACGGCGGCGAATTGCTGGACGGTGGTGCCGTAGCGCTTCATGTGGTTGCGGGCGGCGGCAGCGTAGATGTCCATGAACATGGAGCGCTTCTCGCCGGCGCCTTCGGAGGCGGCAGCCGAACCGGAATCGGATGCGCCCTGCTTGAGCCGCTGCATGATCTCCGCCATGGCTTCGACATCGACGGCGCCGCTGAAGGCGCCGAAGCTGCGGCGCTTGTCTTCGTGGTAGAGCTTTTCCACGCCAAGGGCGAGGACGATGTCATAGAGGCCGGCGCTGACCATTGCGGAGGCCTGGTGGAGGGCGGTGGAGGCGCTGGCGCAGGCGTTTTCGACGTTGATGACGGGGATGCGGCCGATGCCGATGGAGCGGAGGACGACCTGGCCGCGGATGGATTCCTGGCCGGTGACGAGGCCGGCGGCGGCGTTACCGACGAAGGCGGCCTCGATGTCGGCGGGCTGGATGCCAGCGTCCTTCAGGGCAGCCTGGACGGCCTCGGCGCCAATGGCCTTGAGGCCGGAGTCAAGCATTTTGGTGAACCGGGTCATGCCGACACCGGCGACGATTGCTTGCATTTGCACTGGCTAGCTCCCTCTGTGCGTGGTGGCCGGGCTAGATGAGGCCGTGGCCCTTGATGCCCAGGGCGTTCTTGAGGTATTCGAGTTCGGCTTCGCGCCAGGGTAGCGGGGCCGGGTCCTGGAGCATGCCGTCTTCTTTGAGTTCGCAGACCACTTCTTCATTGCGCGGGAAGGGGTTGCCGTAGCAGTTCATATGGAAGAGCGTTTCGAAGGGCTGGCGTGGCCGCTGGCCACCGGCTTCGGGGCTTTCGGCAGGATAGCCGACGGTCTGGAGGAGGAGCACGCGGCAGCTATCGGGGAGGCCCAGGTTCTTGCGGACAACGTCGGTGTTTCCGCTTCCGAGGAGGCAGGTGCCGAGGCCTTGCTCGAAGGCCATGAGGGTGGCCTGGGCGATGCCCTGGCCGCAGTCGACCTCGTTGATGCCGGGCTCCTTTAGCCTGGGCAGGATGCCGGTGAAGAAGGGGATGAGCTGCTTTTCGAGCGCGTCGTGCTTGCCTTCGCCGAAGCCAAGGGCGCCGGCGTGCATGAGTTCGCGGAGCCGGTCGGACTGCTCGTCGACGGCGCCGGTTTCCAGGTACCAGACGATGACGACGGGGGCCAGGCGAATCTGGAAGCCGGCAACGGGCGCGGTGATGGCTTCGATGACTTCTTTCGGCGCGGTGTCCTTGAAGACTACGACGGCGCGGAGGGTCTGGACGTTGCCCCAGTGCGAAGCGATGCGCGCCGCTTCGAGCATGCGCTGGATTTTTTCGGGCTCGACGGGTTTATAGGGCAACAGGAACCGGATGGACCTCCTGCGGCCGATGACTTCTCGCAATTCCATGCAGATCTCCTGGTGGGATGGGTTTAGAGCTTTGCGGCGGCGACGAGGCCGAGGACTTCGTTGCAGCCGTCTTCGATCATTGATGCGCGGGCGTCGCGCATGAGCTTTTCGATGGGGAATTCTTTGGTGAGCCCGTTGCCGCCGAAGACCTGGAGGGCCTGGCTGGCGACCTCGAAGGCGGTGTTGGTGGCAAAGACCTTGGAGGCAACGGAGTACTGGATCTTCGGGTGATTTGTCGCGTTGTAAGCAGAAACGCGACGAGCGAGCGCACGCGCGGCTTCGACCTGCATGAACATCTTGAACAAGCGACTGCGGACGCTCTGGTGGTTGATGATGGGGATACCGCCCTGCACCCGCGTGCGGGCGTAGTCGAGCGCGTGTTCGTAGGCGGCGCGGGCGACACCCACAAAGGTGGTTCCCATGCTGGCGTTCGCGAAGGTGAGTATCTGCTCGACAGTGGGAGCGTAGTTTTCGCAACCGACCACCATGTAGTCAGCGGGGATGCGAACGTCGTCGAAGAAGATTTCGCCCTGGTTGAGTGGACGCTGGCCTAGCTTATTCGTGGGCTTGCCGCGGGAAACGCCCGGGAGATCGAGAGGGACGACAGCGACGCCGCCATCGTGGAACCCGGCGGACGGGTCGATGGTGCAGAAAAGCGCGGCGACGGTCGCGATGGTGCCGTTGGAGACCCAGGCGGATTTCTGGCCGCGGATGATGTAGGAGTCGCCATCGGGGGTTGCGATGCAATTGGCGCGAAGGTTGCCGTCGTTGAAGTGCGGCTCGGTGAAAGTGAGGGTATCGCTGCCATGGTCCGGTTCGGTGACGGCCCAGCAGCCTATCTCGTCGTGGCCGGATTTTATGTAGCGGTCAATGAGGCGTTCGCGGCCGGACATGAGGGCGAAGGTGCGATGGAAACCGGAGACGCCGAGGCTGATGGCGAGGCCGGAATCTCCCCAGCCGAGCTCTTCGCTGACCATGGTACGGATACGGATGCGCTCCAAGGGAGACAGTTCAGCAGTGGCAGCATCGATGCCGGCGAGGCCGGTTTCGCGGTACTTGCGGAAGGTGTCCCAGAGGATGGAGTTGGGGGCGATGACATCCTGGGGGTCATCCAGGGCATCGAGTTCGCGGCCGGCTGGCCTGAGCACCTCGGCTGCGAAGCGGTGGGCAAGGTCGCGGATTTCGCGTTCCTGTTCGGAGAGCTGGGGTTCGATATCGAGGTGCATACGCGCCTCCGGGCGTTATGAACTGAGCGCAACGCTATACCTCGAATCGGCCAGTTCCATATGACGCCGATCATGACTACCGGTGTTACGGGGCCCGTACGGTGCAAGGAAGCGGTCGTTACCGGCCGGAAATTTCCCACGGAGGGACTTGCATGTTTGCACCTTCAATCAACGTTGACCTTGAAAAGCTGCAGGAAGCTGATGAGGAGACGACGGCAAAGAAGCGCGAGAACAAGAAGTCGCGGCAGCGCCGGAAGGAAGCGCGGGCGGACAAGAACAACAGCTAGCCACTCTTCAACACCAGGAACCGAGTCAAGCGATGGTATCTACACCGGCACCAGCGGCTGAGTTACGGCGCCTTGCGCCCATTGATGCGCAGGAGCACCTGGACGATCTGCTGTCGAAACCCTACGAGTACCGCTCGTGGGAGGACATCTACCGCGAGCAGTGGACATGGGACCGCGTGGTGAAGGTCACGCACACGCGGGTGAACTGCATCTCCGCCTGCTCGCTCGACGCCTATGTAAAAGACGGCATCGTCTGGCGGGAAGAGCAGAACGCGACCTACGAGAAGGCGTTCGACGACGTCCCCGACTTCAACCCGCGCGGATGCCCGATGGGCTGCGTGTACAGCGGGGTGATGTATGACCCGACGCGCGTGAAGTACCCGCTGAAGCGGGTGGGTGAGCGTGGCGAGGGCAAATGGGAGCGGATCTCCTGGGACCAGGCCTTAACGGAGATCGCGGACCGGCTGCTGGATGTGGTGGAAGAAGAAGGCGCGGACTGCGTGGTCTATGACCACGGGACGACGAACCTGGACTTCGGCATTGGCTCGCCAATGGAGTCGCACCTGTTCGGGACC
>SLAK01000095.1 GCA_007126855.1 Dehalococcoidia bacterium
CCGGGTCGGGCTGGCCGTTTTGCGCGGGGATGGCCAGGCGCGAACCGGCGACGACGTCCTCCAGGGAGCCCTCTTCGAGCACGCGAAGGGGCGGCGGGCCGTGTTCGTCCAGGGTGATCTCGACAGTGGTGTGGCCGGTATCGAGGACGAGCCGATCGGGCGAAACCCCGGTCACGATACCGCCCAACACGGGCATGGCGTCGCGGTCGGCGGCGGCTTCGTGGCCCAGGAAGCCAGCGGGCGTGCGGAAGAAGGCGGGGGGATCGGCGCCGTCAGCGGCGGGGATGGCGATCAGTTCGCGGATCACGAAATTGCGGACTTCGTTGTGGATGCCGGTAGCCACCAGCCAGTCGCCTTCGTTCAGGTCTGTGAATTCGGCGCGGCGGAGGAGTTCGACCGTCGCGCCGGCGGGGAGTTCGACATCCACGCTGCCGGAACCGCGCGGGTCTCCCAGGACCAGGCGGCCGTTGGCCACCTGCTGGACGGAGTAGACGACCATCGGATCGAGGGGAGCGGGTGTGGCAAACGGCTCCGGGCGCGGAGGGGCACCGGTATCGCCGGCGCGCTGCGCGAGCACGAGCACCGCGCCGATGCCAACCACCAGGACGATCGCGATGAGGCCGGGCAGCACGAGCTGCCGGCGGCTGGCGCGTCCCGGGGGCGGGCCCGGCGGAAGGTGCGGCGCATCGCTCACGAAGCGTCCTCCGATGGGTTGAAGCCCTGCCAGCGGGTCCTGCCTTCGAGGCGGACGAAGCGGCCGATGCCCGGCGCAGGCAGGTGGCTGGCGCCGACCACGATCTCTTCATTGATGAGGCGGTCGACCAGGCGCAGGCGGGTGGCGCGGGCCATTTCGTGGTCCCAGTCGAAGCTATTGGCCCAGGCGAGCTCTTCGGCATCGACGGGCGTGAGGACGACATCGCCCAGGATGCAGCCGCGCTCGCCGTTGCTGGTGATCATGATGCTGGTGTGCCCGGGGGTATGGCCCGGCGTGGGAACGGCCACGCTTGAACTTGAGAGCGAGTGCTCGCCGTCGAAGAGGTCCATCACGCCGGCGGCCATGAGGGGCTGGACATCGCGCTGGAAGGAATCGGGCTGCGGTTGCTGCTGGCTGTAGTGGCCCCAGTCGGCGCCGGGCACCAGGTAGCGGGCGCGGGAGAAGCGGGGCTTGCCGGTGTCGGGGTCGATGTTCCATCCGGTGTGGTCGGGATGGAGGTGGGTGAAGATGACCGCATCGACATCATCCGGGCTGGCGCCGGCGCCGCTCAGTTCGTCCATGAGCTTGCCGTTCTCGGTGGGACCGAGGCCGGTATCGACCAGGATGGTGCGTTCAGGGTCGCGCAGGAGGAAACAGCCGAAGTTGAGAGCGATGCCGCCATCGTCCTGCTGGTAGTGGCGGTAGGCATCGAGCGCGTCGCCCGCCTGGGGGTAGATGGCGGAGCCGGGATAGGCCTGGACGGCGTCGCTGAGGGCGATGATTTCGACGTTGCCAACGGTGAAGCGGTGGTGCACGGTGTTCCTCCTTGATGGGCCGGCGGTGCGGGCTATTCGGTACGCAGGGCCTGGGCATCCGCCGTCCGGCCGAGCACGCGGACGGCCACGACCAAGGCTACAGCGAAGACGGCGAGGACGGCGAGACCTCCGGCGGCCACGAAGGCCCAGTCGGTCTGCAGGATGAAGGACGGCTCGACGGGCTGGCCGCGCTCGGTGACGTCGAGGAAGGAGAGCATCTGGCGCGCGACCAGGGTGCCCAGGTAGGCGCCAACGATGATGCCCAGGATGGCGACAAAGGAGTATTCGATGGCGAGCTGGCGGAAGATCTGGCCGCGCGAGACGCCCATGGCGCGCATGATGGCGAATTCGACCCGGCGGCGCTGCACGCCGGTCCAGAGCGAAAGCAGTAGCGCTGCCGCCACCAGCACCAGGACTGCCACGAAGGAGAGCTGAAGGATGCCGCTGCCGCCCGCCGCGATGAGCGGATTCTGTTCGACGCGTTCGAGTTCGCGGGCGCGGTTATGGACGCGAAAGACGTTGAAGGGGCGCTCGCCGAGGGCGCTAACCAGGGGGGCGGACGCGGCGCCCTCCTCGAGTGAGAACCACATTTCGCGCGGAGTGATGTGCGCCCAGGAGATGAGCTGGTCGCGGTTATAGATCATGGAGGGGCCTTCCAGCGCGCTGAGCGTGGGGAAGAGGTCGTAGGAGCCGACGATGCGGGTGGGGACCAGCATGTCGCCGACGCGCATGTGCAGGGTGGAGCCCACCGAGGCTCCGGTCTGTGCGAGCAAGCCGTTGCTGGCCAGGGCAACGAGCGGAACGGAGGCGTCATGAGAATAGATGCCACGGCGCTCCTGCTGGATGCCGATGCGGAAGTCGAAGCGGCCCATGAGCTCGCCGCCCGGGGTATCCTCGCTGGAGATCGCAAACTCGTCGCGGTTCTGTTCAAGGCTGGGATAGGTTGACCAGTTGGTGTCGCCTTCGAAGCTGTCGAGGCTCGTGACGTTGCCGGCCGCGTCGACGGCGGAGAGGTCTTCGAAGAAGAGCGGCGCCTGGAGCGTATTGAAGCGGTTGGGCGGCTCGGTGAAGACGATACCGAGGAGCGAAAGCGGCTCTTCCGCGGTGCGGCCGCGCTGCTGGAGTTCGGCGCGTTTCTCGACCCAGCCGGTTTCTTCCAGCTTGCCGAATTCGAAGAGGCCGATGCGGCCACCGGCGTCCCGGATCTGTGCCCAGAGGGTCACATCGGGCCGGGCTTCTTCCGGATTGATGCGCAGGCTGAGTTGGGTTGTTCCCTCCGGTATGGGCAGCCCCTCGTAGGCCGGCTGCGCCTGGAGCGGGAGAAGGAGCGATTCGAGGGTTCCATCGGCGAAGTCATCCCGGAAGTAGAGCATATCGGCGCCGGCTTCGGCGTCGATGGCGAGCATCTGGACCGGGCGGGATTGCGTGCCAGTGGTGCCGACATGGATGGTCTCGCGGTGTGCCAGGGATGCGCGTTCGACGCCGGGCAGGGTGTGGAGCGGCGCTTCGTTTTCGGCGACGGGGCCACGCATCGCCGTCCGGTCGGCCTCGATCGCGCGCACGTCGACACCGACCTGGAAGTCGGCGCGGTCGCGGTAGGAGCGGTCGGCCGTGGTGCTGTAACTGGCGGCGAAGGTGCCGATGGCTATGGCCATCATCACGAGCAAAGCGAGCCGGGTGTACTGGCCGGGGCTGCGCACGACCTGCCAGAGCGCCCCGGCGGTGCTGACCCCGGCGGAGGGCGTGACCAGGCGCGCAACGAAGCGCAGGAGGAGCGGATAGAAGCGAAGGATGAGCGCGGCAGCGGCGATGATGATGAGCGCGGGGGAGGCGAGCAGCACCGGGTCGGAGGTGAGGCCGCCGGTGGGCGAGGGTTCGAAGGCGGAGCCGCGTTCGCTCAGTTCCCAGAGCAGGAGGCCCGCGAAGCCGGCGAGCAGAAGGTCCAGGAAATAGCGCTGGAAGAAGGGCTGTACTGGACGGGTCTCGGCACGGCGCTGGGTGACGGAGGAGCGGCGGGCCACGATGAAGGCCGGCGCCGCCAGCGCAGCCAGGGAAAGCACAACGCCCAACCCCGCGAGGCCGAAGGCAAGCGGCGGGATGGCGACCGGCAGCAGGTCGCCGCCGGAAACGGGTTCGAACACAGGGAGCAGGCCGATGAGCGCGGTAGCCGCGGCGGCAAGGAAGGGCGCGGCGAGCAGCACGGGCACGCCGATGATGAGCCCTTCGAAGAAGTAGACGGTGAGCACCTGGCGGAGGCTGGCCCCACGGCTGCGCAGCAGGGCAATTTCGCCGGCCTGCCGTTCGACGACGATGGACGAGACAAGCGCGACATAGAAGAGCGCGATGGCGGAGACCTGGAGCAACAGGACGATCAGGGGCGTTTGCCGGTAGTCCTGCTCACGCTCGACGCGGTTGAGGAGCTGGACCAGGGGGCTGCTGCTGAGGGCATCGACGCGCTCGAGCTCTCCGCGAAGGGCCACGATGTCGTCACGGGCGCGCTGGTAGTTGGCGCGGTTGATGGCGAGTTCGTCCGCGAAGGCGTTCCAGGCGGAATCGAGCGCGTAGCCGGGGAACTGCCGGGCGAAGGGCCCGGAGAGGGTGCCGGGCGCGACCCAAAGCGGCACCCATGGTCCAGTCGCGGGCAGGTCGCGCAGGATGCCGAAATAGGGATTCAGGCCGCCGATCCAGAAGGGATCGTTTTCGTCGCTCGGCTCGATGAACCCGACGACCTCGGCTTCGACTGAGAAGCGGAGGTGGTGGGTGGGTGTGCCGGCGGGGCAGGGCGAGAGGCTGGGCATGTCGCCGGGGATGATGAACTGCTCGCAGTCGTCGATGCGTTCGTGGAGGAAGAAGCGTTCGCCCAGTTCGAGGCCGGCGGTTGCGGCGCCCTCCAGGTGGATTGCCACTTCGATGGGCTCACCCGGCGCGGGGATTTCAGGCAGACGGCCTTCGACGACCGTGACGTGGTGTTCGTAGCTGGTCACGGACTGCAGGTAGCCGCCGGGGCCGCCCTGCACGGGGGTTTCGCCGGGCGGGGCGATGCTGAGCGCGCCCAGGCGGTCGAAGTGTTCAACATCTTCGGTGAACCAGCCAATGCGATCCTCGATGCGCTCGTCGACGGAGTCGCGCACGGCGTTGCCGTGGTCATCGACGGGCAGGTCACGGATGAGGACGCGGGTACCGGGGCCGGCGGGCAGGTCTTCGCGGATCGCATAAGTGAGGCCCAGGTCGTTCATGGTACGGGCGTAGATGGGCGCGCTGGCCAGCAGGGTGGCCGCGACAAGCACGCCGAGGCCAAGCACGCCCAACAACTTCCAGTTGGCAAACGCGCGCCTCACAACGATGCGCCAGATAGCGATAAGGCTTCCCATCACGCCCCTCGGTGGAGATGTTACATGGGAGCCGCGTTTTCGACAGGGCGAAAGTTTTGCTAGGCGCGAACGGCGCTGCTACGCTCCCGATCGCAGGGAGAGGGACCTTGTTACGCAATCTTGGGGCCGTGGTTGGGCTGGTGGTCCGGCGGGCGATGGGAAATCGCCGGCTGCTGGCCACGGTGTTCATCGGGGTCATCCTGGCGGCGGCGCTGCTGTCGAGCGTGATGATCTATTCGGACGCGGTGCGCGACCTGGGGTTGGTGCACGCGCTGGAACAAGAGACGGACCAGGGGCTCGACCTGCGCATCCTCAGTTCGAGCCAGTCGCTGCGGCCTGAAGTCTACAACGACCGGCGGCGCATCCTGGACAACCTGGTGGAGCGCCAGACGCGCGGTTTTGTCGACACGATCGTGCACTACGGGCGTTCGGACACGTTCTTCCTCACGCCACCGGGCGGGCAGGTGGACCAGGACGACTCCGACCGGCCGCGGTCGCATTTCCAGTTTATCGACGGGCTGGAGGACCGGGTGAACCTGACCGCCGGCGGCGAGCGGGGCGATGTAACCGTGTCTGATGAGGGTTACCCGGTCGTCCCGGTATGGCTTGGGGCTGCGGCCGCCGACCAGCTCGATGTCGCAGTCGGGGACGTGTTCGACCTGCACCCGTTCTGGATCCGCGAAGAGCGGCCGGTGCGGGTGGAAGTTGCCGGCCTGGTGGAACCGGAAGAGCCGGGCTCGCGGGAGTGGTACGACATCGGCGGGCGCTTCGTGGTGACGACCACGAGCTGGCCGACCTACCCGTTCTGGGTCGACGAATCGGTGCTGATGGGCCCGATGGTGGACTACCTGGGCACCTTTGGCGGCAACTTCGAGACCTTTGGTGTTGTCGACCGCGACGCCATCCGGAGCGGTAACGCCGATTCGGTGCGGGCGCAGCTGCGGGGCCTGGACTCGGCGCTGCG
>SLAK01000432.1 GCA_007126855.1 Dehalococcoidia bacterium
GAGATGCACCCGATGAACGAGCGCGTCCTCCGCGCTTCGGCCCGCGCCCACCGCGAGACCGGCGTGCCCATCTGCACCCACACCTTCCCGGCCAACCGCACCGGCCTCGACCAGCAGCGCGTCTTCAAGGACGAAGGCGTCGACCTGGGCCGCACGGTCATCGGCCACTCCGACGACTCCGACGACATCGACTACCTGGACCAGATCATCCAGAACGGCAGCTATTGCGGCATGGACCGCCTGGGCCTCCCGCGCCCGCGCTCTGATGAGCAACGCGCCGACATGATCGCCGCCCTGGTCGAACGCGGCTACGCCAACCGCATCACCCTCTCCCACGACGCCGCCTGCTACATGGACATGTTGACCGACGGCCTCGCCGACGAGCGCATCCCCCAGTGGAACTTCACCCACATCAAGAAAACCATCATCCCGCTCCTCAAAGAGCGTGGCGTCAACGACGAAGCCATCGACCAGATGACCGTGAAGAACCCGCGCGAGATTTTCGAGAAGGCTGGGGGATACTAACGCACCGCTCCGCCGCATGATACCGCCATCAGCGCTCAATCCCCGGCGTGAAGCAGGCTTCTAACTCCGGTCGCTGCTCGATCATGGTTCCCGTCGCTGCACGGCCCGGCCAGTTGTTGCCTCAAGGAGGGCGCCTGTAACGTGGTCTCTATGAGCTTTTCTCCAGCAAGGCCGCTCCTCGCATCCGGGCGGTCGATGGGAGGGGCCGTGCTCATTGCCGCCTGCGTGCTGGCTGCGACAGTGGCTGCTGCATGTGGCAACGACGATTCCGCGAGTGCGCGTTGGACGGCACTGGTGGACGCCACTCGAGACGAGGACGGTACCGTGCGGTACCGCGACATCGATGCCGACGCCATGCTCGAGCTCGTCCCGGAAGAGTTCATCCCGGAGGGTGTCACAGGTTGGGACAAGTCGATCTCGCACCAGCCCGCTTCCACCGCGTACTCGCACTGGCCGACGTTCAGCGATGGGATCGGGCTCTTCGCCAGGTCGAGTACCAGGTTAGGGGACGCGGAGTTCGATGAGCTGGTCGCCGCGTTCGAGGCTGGCGTCGCGGATTCGGGCTGGGAGGTGTCCACGGAGAACGCACTCGCGGGCGTGGAACAGGCCGGGACGCTATACCGCCTGGTCAAGGGGGGTGACGAGTGGGTCGTGGTGATTACCCGTGACCCTCCCATAACCTTTGTTATCTGGGCGCCTATCGATGGTTAGCTTGTCCTGTCCCCGAGATGGAGCGACCGCGGAGGGTCCTTGAAAAGGCTACGGCGGTGCATCCTGCGAACACCGCTCAATCGATGTTGACCTGTCCTCGGGGGTTCAGGCGGCGCTGATGGTCGAAAGGCGCGCGCTCACAGCGATGGGACCGTAATCTGTCCCGTGCCAGGCCGACCGCCCTCGCAGACTCAAGGAAGGCCATCGCCGGCTTGAAGCCATTGCGATGCGGCGATCGCATACGAGACGACAGCACCTCGGTGAATATTGGACAGACAGCCGGGATCCCCGCTTGCTACGTTGATGACAACGGTAGATTACACTCACACGAAGACTGCCGAAAATCACCCGATTTTAGCGGGGTTACACGATGGAACGCACCCGGACGATGCTGCTCCTTGGAGCAGCATTTGTCGTATTCGGGGTCGGTTTAGGGATATTCGGCGTCGTTCGGCTAGCCGAAGATGACCCGGAGATCGACCGCCTCAACAACGAGATAGCTGCGGTGGAGACCGACGTGGCAGCTGTGACCGCTGAGAGGGAGGAGGTCGAAGCGCGACTCTCCGTGACTCTGGACGAGGTCCGCGCTGCCGAAGGACGGCCGGAAGCGATGGTCGCTGCCGCGCAGAACCTGGATGCTGCCCTGGTCGACTGGGTGGAGCACTTCGAGGCTTTCGTCGAGGCGGAAGTAGAATTTGCTGAAGTGTGGGTCGCTGTGTTAGCACGGGACACCTCGTTTGAACAGTGGCGAGCAGATGTAGAGGCGGAGGTGAGGCCGGCTCTCTTAAGGGCGAAGGACGCCCGCGACGCGCTCTTCGAATCGTTCGACGAGGCGGAGGGGGCACTGGCCGAGATGGAGCAGATCCTCGCGGAAAGCGGAGGAGACTGATGACACAGTTCCAGGGACTCGACACACCTTCGGGGCCGGGATGGTGGCAGGCAAGCGATGGAAAGTGGTACCCACCGGAGGCTGCGCCTGCAGCTCCACCGCCTCCGTCGGCCAGGCCAGCCAGCTCGCCATTGATGCCCATTGTCATGATTGCTGCGGTGGTCGTCCTCGTCGCTGGAGTTGCGCTTGCGCTCTTCGGTGCTATCACCGGGGGCGTGGACGAGGGCGCACAGGCAGAACTGCGAGGCGACCTGGCAAGCGCGCAGGGTGAGCTGGCGACGAACCAGGACGAGATTGTGGCGGCCCGGGCGGAGCTTGCATCGGCCGAGGACCGTGCGGCAGACGCGGAAGCGGCTGCAGATGCGACAGCGGAACAGGCCCGCCTCTTTGCGGCGGACGCCGGGGATATCCTCGCCGTCGCCGAATCCGCCTGCGGGTGCAGCGCGGACGTGCTGGATGCGCTTGACGCGGCGATGGCGGCTTACGACCGCTATTTCGCCAACCCCACCCAGGCGAACGCGATCGCGGTCGACGACATCGTTGAGCAGCAGGTGATCCCGGAAATGCAACGTTCCCTCGATTACCAGGACGAGATTCGCCGCCTGATGGTTGATCGTGCACCGCTGCCGGAGGGTGGCGATGACGCGCAGTATTGATGCCACCAGCCAACTCCTCCGGCTCAGGAGCGGGGCAACTGTGGTCATCGCAATTGCTGCGCTCCTCATCCTGGGGCTTGCCGTCACCAATGTCGTCTTGTGGCGCTCAGTTGACCAGGTTGAGAGCGATGTCGCTTCGATACGTAGCGACATCGCAGCCGGTGAGCGGCCAGATACGGAGCTGGGCGAAAGGCTCGACGCGTTCGGCACGGAACTCGACGCCCTAGGCGAACGAATTAACCTGCTCGAAGGGGACGTTGTCGCCGAGTTCGACCCCGTCGCACTGGCCGACAGGGTCACGCCCTCCATCTTCATGGTCGTCGCTCACGGCGGCGACGAATGGACGTCGGTTGGAACCGGGTTTGTGTTGGCGAAAGACGGACGCCGGTCCCTGGTTGTGACCAACTACCACGTCGTCGAGGGCGCGAGCGAGGTGTTCCTCGTACGCGGTCGGCGTGAATACGTAGGGGAGATCGTCAGGGTCAGGCCGGCGCACGACCTTGCCCTCATCACGGTATCTGCAGATCTGCCCGCACTGGAACCGGCCGACACACCACCTCGGGTCGGAGACCCTGTCATGGCAGTCGGCGCGGGCGCAGGGCTGGAGGGCACGGTGACGGTGGGCATCGTCTCCGCGGTCGACCGGCGGGTCGATACTGAGACGTGGCTGCAGATCAGCGCCCAGATCAGTCCAGGCAATAGCGGAGGCCCCATCCTGAACACCCAGGGGCAGGTTATCGGCGTGGCCACCTGGAAAGTCGGCCTAATCGCGTACGAAGGCCTCGGCTTTGCGATCCCGATCGACCGCGTGTGCTTCGAGCTCGACATCTGCTAGGGCCGGCAATGCTGGCCGAGCGGTCTTGTTGTCGGGCCCAGGTCAGGCAGAGGAGAGACGCAAATGGGCATCTTTGGATCGCCAAACGTCGGCAAGATGTCCGAAAAGCATGATGTCCGAGGTCTTATCAAAGCCCTTTCCTATAAGAAGGACGCAGCAGTTCGCAAGGCTGCGTCTGAGGCTCTCGGTGAACTGGCGGACCCGCGTGCCGTCGAACCCTTGATCGGTGCCCTTTGGGACGAAGACGCGGGTGTGCGCGTCGCTGCGGTCCAGGCACTGGGCAACATGAGCGATGGGCGTGTAACCGAACCGCTGATCGACGCACTGCGCGATGACGATTCACGAGTGGCCATGGCGGCGGCCGAGGCGCTCGGCGGTCGTGCCGATGCGCGGGCGATAGAACAGCTCATCACAGCGCTGGGGCACTCGCCAGAGGTGCGCGAAAGCGCGCTGGCTGCGCTTGTCAAAATCGGAGCTCCGGCCGTCGTTCCGCTGATCGAGGCCTATGGATACGAGAAGAAAGCGGCCAACGAGGCCATTATCTCGGCGCTGGGGAGGATCGGAGCGGCGCGCGATCGTCCGGGGGCCACCCATAAGGCCACGGCGGCGCTCATCGAGCGTCTCGAATACACGCCCAAGTTCCGTGAGCCTTTCGTGAAGGCGTTGGTTGAGATCGGAGAACCGGCCATTGAGCCACTTGTCGCTGCCGTTCGGCACCCTGCCCGTTTCTGCGGGGCGGCGGAGGCGCTCAAGAGGCTGGGGTGGGCGCCGGAGGATGAGGACGCCTGGCACTGGGTCGGCAGAGGCGAGTACAAGAAGGCAATCTCACTCGGAGCTCCGGCCGTTGAGCCACTCATCGCCCGCTTGCAGCGCAACGACCAGCCGCGGCGCGCCCTTGAGGCGCTGGTCAAGATCGGTGAGCCGGCCATCCAACCGCTCAGGGCCTCGCTGGGGGATGGGAGCGGGTCGGTGTTGGCCGCCGAGGCTCTGGGCAAACTCGGTGATGTGGAACCACTAATCGCCAAGCTATGGGGGCCGGAACGCGAAGCCGCCGTGACGGCGCTGGTCGGGATCGGCTCCCCGGCCGTCGAACCGCTCATCGCCGGGCTCAGGCAACACCCGAACCACGCGCAGGCCTTGCTCGGTTTATCCGCTCAGGGCTTTGTTCGGGCCCGTAGGACCTATGGCACGGCGAGCGTGGCAGAGGCGCTGAGCAAGCTGGGCTGGAATCCCGATCACAGCGAGGCCGGCGCATGGTACTGGGCAGCCAAGGGCGACTACGAAAAGGCGAGCGCGCTTGGAGCCCCGTCCGTCAATCCCCTTATCGCCGCCTGGAACAACGTGAACCTTTGGCTCGGCGGATACAGCGAATGGGATTGGGATGACGATGCAGACGAGCGTGCAGCCAGACGAGACATCGTTGACCAACTCCGAGACGAGCAGCGTGTTATCGTCGAAGCGCTTCACAAGGTGGCCCAACTGCACGATGAGGCCCTGACGCCCGCACAGCGCAAGAGTCTCGAGGAGTGGAACGCAGAGCGCGAGCGCAAAGGGGACGAGACCTGACGACGAGGATGTGCATGGACAGCGGCAGCGGCGCTCAGTCCTCCAGTTCCGAGCGGGGCAGGATGCTTCTCGTGCTGTCGATCCCGGTCGCGGTAGTGCTGGTGACGGTGGTCGTGACGCTTACGGGCCGGATGCAGTTCATCCCAGTGTACGTGGGACTGGTCGGCGTCGTCGGGGGGCTGGCCCTGGCCGTATACGACGGCATCGCCGATTGCGGGTCGGGCAACGAGGCGTGGGGTTGGGCGCTGATCGTCTACCCCTTCCTGCTGTTCCTTCCGCTGTGGTTCCTGGGGCTGCTGATCCTCCTCCTTTACAACGTGGTTGTTCATGGCGAATTCGGGCTGAATCTGTGAGCCCGAGTTGCTCGCAATATCGCCCTTGCCCCGCCCACCGATCGGGATAAGAGCCAACGGCCAACGGCCAACCGCCACCCTACCGCCAATCCTCCCCACTCTCCGGCAGCGTCAGCCCCGCCCAGCCCTTCTCCAGCGTTACCGGCCCGGCGGAGCTGATGCGCTTTTCCGTGATCCACCAGCGGCCGTCGCGGCGCTCGAAGCGGTCTTCGTAGTTGCCCCAGCCGATGCGCGACCGCTCGTGCACCTCGTAGGTCAGCAGGAAATAGGCGCGGGCGCGCGCCCTGTCGCCGTCGACCTC
>SLAK01000159.1 GCA_007126855.1 Dehalococcoidia bacterium
CACGCCACCCTGTCAAGGTGGAGATCGTCGGTTCGAATCCGATCGGGGTCGCCATAACCCGCTAGCCACTGGATGAGAGAGAGCCAGCACGTGAGAGCGAAGAGCCCGCCTATTGGCGGGCTTTTTGGCGTGGCCACGAAGGCCACACAAGCGCCGATGCATCGATCCCCTTACCGCCCCGAGGTCTCGTGCGGCAGGCTTTCGGCCGCGCGGTTGAGAGCGTCGCAGAATTCCTGGAGTGATGTGGGGAAGGGGCTGTCTTGCTCCTCCATGTGCCGGGAAACGAGCATCACGTCGTTGAGCACGCCCCAGGCGATGCGGCGCGGCTTGCGCTCGTCTTCCTGGTGTGCAATGTCATGCAGGGCTTTCCAGCGTCGCTCGCTGAGTTCGTCCCAGAGCGTTTCGACGACCTCGCACGGTACATAGACGTGCCCGACCGGCCGGGCTTCGCGGGTGCCCCAGCGCATGGCCTCGTCGCCAAGCTTGCTCAGATAGTCCGTGCGAAGCGTCGCCGCATCCATGGGTAATTCGAGCCGGCCGGTGTGGATGTGTTCGGCGCCGGTGCGCGGCACCACAACCGACGCATCCGCGCCGCGCAATCTAATGGTCAGGAACCGGTCTTCGACGGCTGTCACCCAGCCGATTTCCTCGTGGTCACTCGTGAAGGCGAAGATGCCCTTCGGGATATCCATGTGTTGCTCCTCCTGTCAGCCTCTGTTTCACGGTAGGGCTATGTGTGCAAAGTCCGCTATGCCCGTATGGACGCGCCAGCGCGGCCTGCCTGCCGTTTCGCATGCTGTAGCGGACGTGTCACGCCGGTTTGAGCCCGCCCGTGGTATGTTGTTTTCACAATTTGATCTCGCCGTGCCCGGCGGCGTGAGTTCCCGGCGCTGCGGCACCGTCATAAGGAATGGCCGGTGTACAATACCGGCGGCCTGCGGCGCACAAGCGAAAAGGAGCGTGGATGGTAAAGAAGGACGCAATTGAAGTTGAGGGCATTGTCACCAAGGCCCTGCCCAATGCAATGTTCCGTGTTGAACTGGCGAATGGCCACGAAGTGCTGGCCCACGTCAGCGGCAAGATGCGCAAGAACTACATCCGGGTGCTTCCCGGCGACCGCGTGCTCGTCGAGCTTTCTCCCTACGACCTCACCCGAGGCCGCCTGACCTTCCGGTTCAAGTAGCAACCACCGTCCCTGGCGTCACCCAAGCCTGCCGTCCTGGCGGGTTTCCTCGTGTGCCCAACGGCCGAGCCAGCCGCAGCGTTGCAAAAAAGAAAGGCCGCGCAGAGCGCGGCCTTTCCCCTTGAATGCTGTGCCTGGTTTCTAACGACGCACGCGTCGGCGTGCCGCTGGCGAACGGCGATGTTGCGGTGCTGGCCGCGAGCCTTTCCCGCCATTGGTGCGAGGCTTTGGCGCGCGACGGAACCGCTCCTCGTGGGCCGGCGCCTCGGGCGGAAGCCACGCTGCCAGATTCTCCAACCGTTCGTCGCCGGGTTCCATATCGACTGTCGCGATGCTGATGCCCAGTTCCCGCTGGATGTCGCGCACATCCCGGGACTCCTCCTTGCCGACCAGGCTCACGACAAGGCCCTGTGCGCCCGCGCGGGCCGTCCGGCCAGAGCGGTGCAGATAGGTCTTGCCATCTTCGGGGAGGTCGAAGTGCAGGACGGTATCGACTTCGTCGACATGAATGCCGCGGGCCGCGACGTTCGTTGCGACAAGCGCCAGGATGCGGCCGGACCTGAATGCGGCCAGGGTGCGCTCACGCTGGCGCTGGTTCAATCCGCCGTGGATAGCGCTCGCGGGCACACCTTCTGCGGTGAGCTGCCGCGCAACGCGGTCGGCGCCGTGCTTGGTCCGCACGAAGACGATGTTGCGCTTGCTGGCAGAGCAGACTGCGGCCGCGACGCGAATTTTCTCGATCCGGGTGACTCCAATGAAGCGCTGCTCCAGCGTCTCAACCGAGACCGACGGGGAAGCGACTTCGTAGCGCACCGGGTCGTGCTGGTATTCGCGGACAAGGGCACCGACGGACCCGTCAAGCGTGGCCGAAAACAGGAGCGTCTGGTGGTCGCGTTCGATGCGATTGAGAATAGCACGGACCTGCGGCAGGAAGCCCATGTCGGCCATCTGGTCCGCTTCGTCGATGACGACGCTCTCGACGTCCGCCAGGGACATTTCCTTGCGTTCGATGAGGTCGTTGATGCGGCCGGGAGTGCCGATGACCACGTCGACTCCGGCATGCAGGTTCTTCACCTGCCGCACGATTGGCGTGCCGCCGTAGATTGCGGTGATCCAGAGGCTGGAGGCTTCGGCGAAGGGTTCAAGCTCCTCGGTGACCTGCATTGCCAGCTCCCGGGTTGGTACCAGGATGAGGCCGCGCGGCCGACGTTTTCGAGCAGTGACCGTGCGCTGGAGGATGGGCAGGCCGTAGGCAAGGGTTTTGCCCGAGCCGGTCTTCGCCTTGCCGCTGACGTCGCGGCCGGCAATTGCATCGGGGATGCACATCGCCTGGATTGGGAAGGGCGCAACGAACCCGGCTCTCTCCAGTGCCGCGGTGAGATGCGGGGCCAGGCCCAGGTCGTTGAAGGTAGTTCCGGACAACAGCGTGTCCGCGGCCGGTTCGCGAGATGCGTCGGCAGATTCGATTGCGGTAGACAAGTAGCTAAAAGACTCCGTTTGGTTTTCGTGAGCGAAGCGATGCCAGGACTGGGCGGGACTCCTGGCACACGTCATCAAACGGATGTAGGAGCGATTCGCGTGCACGGCGGTGCGCGCTCAAGTTCACTGTAGCACGCTTTGCCGTTGTAGCCTCTTTGCCGCGAAGCCAACTCAGTTGTGCGAGGGGTTCGCCGGGAAGTGGGCGAACATGGCCAGCGGCCCGCGTTGCCGCTTGAGCACGCCCCGCCAGAGCGAATCCGGATCATCGGAAAACAGGTCGAAAGGCCTGGCATCGACCACGAACCAGGCCGACTCCTTCAGTTCTCCTTCGAGCTGCCCGGCGCCCCAGCCGGCGTAGCCACTGAAGATCCGCAATGCTTCAAGCGACTCAGGCGGCGACTCGGCTGCCCCAAGGTCGACGACAGCAACGCCGGGCAGCAGCGACTCGTCCGGCGGGACGGCGTTCTCTGGGAAGCGGCCAAGCGCGAACGCGACGGACGGATCGACCGGGCCGCCGCGGAAGACGACCGGCGGATGGGCTGCCCGGGTGCTCCACTCCGGCAAATGGTCTTGCACGAAAACCTCATCGAGCGGGCGGTTGATCACCAGGCCGAAGGCGCCTTCTTCATCGTGGCGGATGACGAAGACGACGGCCCGGTTGAAGTTCGGGTCGGTGAGGGCCGGGCTTGCCACCACCAGCTTGCCGGCCACGGAACCTTCATCGGTCATGGCGCAATCATCGCAACGCAGGCCCTGCCGGTGAAGTGACGTTGCTCGCAAGTGTAGTTGCTCGCAAGTGTAACGGGGGCATGGGCTCCGTGGACTGCACCGGTAACAGACTGTAGACCGGTGCCACAGACCCTGTCGGCGCCATCTACTACACTCAAGAGTGAAGCTGCGGCAAAGCCACAGCGCGCGGGGGAGGTTGCATGCAGGCCACGGGAGGCCCCGGAGAATCTGCGCGCACACTGTTTAGCGGCGGCACCATCGTCTACCTGGCGCTGGCGCTGCTCATCTTCATCCCGTTCGGCGTCTTCATCGTCATGGGCGTCGATGCCCAACAGTTCGGGCTTACCGGCATGGCGGGGCCCATGCTCGCGTTCTCGGCCGGCGTCCTGTCCTTCCTGTCGCCCTGCGTCCTCCCGCTCGTACCCATCTACCTCACGAATCTCGCCGGCGCCAGCTTCGATGCGGAGGGCAAATCCACCGCCACACGCAGCCAGACTGTGCCACATGCAGTCTCGTTCATGTTTGGCCTGAGCATTGTCTTCATTGCGCTCGGCGCCAGCGTGGGCCTGATCGGATTCGTCCTCATCGATAATCTCCAGTCGCTCGAAACCGGCGCTGGCCTCGTGCTCATCCTGCTTGGCATATTGATCATTCCCGAGATAGGCCAGCGCTCGATGATGCGCTCCGCAATCCTGCTGTTCGTGATGACGTTCGTACTTATAGGCACGGTTGAGCTGGCGCAGATGCATGGCGATACCTCGCGGCTGCTGCTGCTCACCGGCGCGATGGCCGTGGCCTGGGCCAAGTTTGCGGGCTTCCTGCCGGTCTTCGGCCTGTTCCAGCGGACGTTCCAGTTCGACCCCGGCACGAAGCGTTCCGTCGGCTACGGCCGCTCCGCTTTGATCGGCAGCGCCTTCGCGACCGGCTGGACTCCGTGCGTCGGCCCTATCCTTGGCGGCATCCTCACCCTGGCTGCCGCTTCCGGGAGCGCATGGACCGGCGCTTACCTGCTGAGCTTCTACGCGCTCGGTTTTAGCGTCCCCTTCCTTATCGCGGGCCTGGCGCTTGGCGATTCCACCCGGGTCATCCGGCGGCTGCAGCGCTACGCGCCGCACTTTGAAGTCGCCAGCGCCCTCATGCTGCTCAGCCTCGGCATGTTGCTCATCACCGGCCGGCTCACGCAGCTCAACCAGTGGTTCATCGGCCTGAGCGACTGGCAGGGCCTGTAGCCCGGCGGGTCAACCGGGCTTCTTCCATCCGTAGCACTCGGGGCACACCTCGCCGATGGGAAAGCGTGTGCCGCAACGGGGACACACGCGCGTATGCTCGGGTTTCGGGTCTTGCTGCTGGGCCTGGGGCATTGGCTAGCCTGCCGTCGTGATATGCCGGGTTGCTGTACGGTACGTCAGCCGTTGGCCAGTCGAGCTCAGGCCGCCTTGTTGCCGAAGGGCCAGAAGCGCCACTTTCGGCCCGATTCTTCCTTCTTCTCCGCCACCTCAGGCGGCGCATCGAACCCACGCCCGCAACTCTGGCAATAGGCGTAGACATTCAGGTTTTGCCGTCCGCACCACGGACATTCGCGCATGGCATCCTCCTCGCCCCCAATTCTACGCCCTAATGCGACAGGTTCGAGTGGGTATACGCCTCGTACGGAGGAGTTAGTGCGAGGGTGCCGTCACCGCGCTGGCGCGGGCGTCGCACCAGCACAGACAAGATTCCCCAGCTGACACGATAAGTGCGAATATGGGTCGCCGAACGCGTTGCACGTTTCAGCGTTGCAGCGATCGACAGGAACGGGCGCTGGCGTGGCGAAGACCCGGTCGAGATTCATGCCAGTGCTGGCACCCCCCGGGTCGTCTCTTGAGCTGTTCCCGCCGCAAGACGCAGCAACAAGAAGAAGCCCGCTAGCCAGCGCCGTTGTGAGGACACCTCCTGTTGCACGACGACGAAGGAGGTGGTTGCTGTGCTTAGCGGCCGCGGAGCCGGGGATCGAGCACATCACGAAGACCGTCTCCAAGCAGATTGAACGCGGCGACCACGAACATGATTGCGACGCCAGGAGCAATGGCCAGCCAGGGCGCCTGCTCCATGTACGCCTGGCCACTGGTGCTGAGCATGTTGCCCCAGGTCGGCGTGGGTTCGCGGATGCCGAGGCCGAGGAACCCGATGGCCGCTTCGGCGAGGATCACCGCGCCGATGACCACCGAAGCGGCCACGATGACCGTCGCAAAGACATTTGGGAAGATGTGCCGGAACAAGATACGCATGCTCGAAGCGCCGATGACCCGGGCAGCTTCAATGTACTGCTCGTTGCTAACGCTAATTGTGTGGCCGCGGACCACGCGCACAGACGGCGGGATGATGAAGATGACGAGCGCCGCGATGATTGACTCCATGGTGGGCCCGAGCACCATCGCCAGCGTCAGGAGGAGTACCAGCCCCGG
>SLAK01000254.1 GCA_007126855.1 Dehalococcoidia bacterium
ACCGGCGGCGATGGGGTGGACACCTTTAATGTTTCGACGGCGGCGGCGCTGGTGGTGGCGGGCGCCGGCGGGCGCGTGGCGAAGCACGGTAACCGGGCAATGTCATCGAAAGCGGGCAGCGCGGACGTGCTGGAGGCGCTCGGGGCGCGGACAGACCTTGGCGGCGAGGCGGTGGCGAAGATTATCGACGAATGCGGGTTCTGCTACGTGTTCGCGCAGCGCTTCCACCCGGCGATGCGGCACGTGGCGGGGCCGCGGCGCGAGATGGGCGTGCGGACGCTGTTCAACCTGCTGGGGCCGCTGACGAACCCGGCGAATCCCAGGGCCCAACTTACGGGCGTGTCGTCGGCCGCGCACGCACCGTTGATGGCTGAAGCGTTCGCGCTGCGGGGGGTGAGCCCGGTAATCATCGTCCGTTCGAGCGACGGGCTGGACGAAATCAGCGTATCGGCGCCGACGAAGGCATGGTTTGTGGAAGACGGCAAGGTCCGGGAGCAAGAGCTGACGCCAGGCGACTTCGGGCTGCGGGCGCACCCACTGGAGGCGGTGAAAGGCGGGACCGCGGAAGAGAACGCCGAGACGATGCAGGCGGTTTTGCGCGGGGAAGGCGGTGCGGTGCTCGATTTCGTGCTGATGAACAGCGCAGCGGCGCTGTACGTCGCCGGGCTGGCGCCGGACCTGTGGAACGGAGCAAAGATCGCGCATGATGTGATCACGACGGGCAAAGCTCGAAGGGTGCTCGACCGGTATCTGGAGCTGACCCAGGAGGCTGGCGGGTGAGCGAGACCATCCTGGAGCGGATTGTTGCCCGGCGCCGCGAGGATATCCGCGAGGCGAAGCGGCAGACGCCGTTCGCGGAGCTACGGGCGCGGCTTGATGACGCGCCGGCAGCGATCGATTTCGCCGGGCGGCTGCGCCAGGACGCACCGATGGCGGTAATCGCGGAAATCAAGAGAGCATCGCCGAGCAAGGGCGACATCGCGCCGTGCATCGATGCGGGCGCCCAGGCGCTGGCTTATGCGGAAGCGGGCGCGGCGGGGATTTCGGTGCTGACTGAGCCGGCGTGGTTCAAGGGCACGCTGCAAGACATGCGGGATGCGCGGAATTGCGTCGATGCGCTGGGCGAGGTGCGCCCGGGGGTGCTTCGCAAGGACTTCATCATCGACGAATACCAGGTGGTGGAGGCGCGGGCCTGGGGCGCGGACACGGTGCTGCTGATCGTGGCGTGCCTGGATGACGCGGCGCTGCGTGGATTGCTGGATGTGTCGCGGGCACTGGGCATGGAGCCGCTGGTGGAAGTGGCAAATGCGAACGAGATGGACCGCGGTGTGAAGGCAGGCGCGCAATTCATCGGGGTGAACAACCGGGACCTGCGGGACTTCTCCGTGGACCCGGCGAACGCGGAACGGCTGGCCGGGATGGCCGGCGAAGGCGTGCTGCTGGCAGCGCTGAGCGGCATCAGCGAGCGCGCTGATGTGGAGCGTTACGAGCGCGCCGGGGCGCAGGCCGTGCTCGTCGGCGAGACCCTGATGCGGGCGGAGGATCCCGGCGAGAAGTTGCGGGAGCTACTTGGCCATGATCGTGGTGCAGATGCACGGTGAACCGGGAAGCGGCAAGACGACGCTGGCGCGGGCGCTTGCCCCGCGCATTCCGGCCACGCATGTGGACAAGGACCTGCTGATGAGCGCGATCATGCGGAGCGGCGTGCCGCGGGACATCGCCGGGCCGACGGCGTATGAAGTGGTGTGGGACCTTTCGGCGAGCCTGCTGCGGCAGGGGCACTCGGTGGTGATCGACAGCCCGGCGTTCTGGCCAATCATTGAGCAGCGCGGCGAGCAGATCGCGGAGGAGTGTGGTGCTCGCTACTGCATGATCGAGACGATTTGCAGCGACCATGCCGAGGTAGAGCGGCGGCTGGAAAGCCGCGAAGCGTTGCCGGCGAACCCGCGGCAGCGCGTTGACTGGCTTGCCATGCCCGGTACGCAGGCGCCGATCCGGCCGCGGCTGACGCTCGACACCGTGCGCCCAATCGAAGAGCTGGTTGATATCGCGCTGGCATACCTGACGGACCTGGGGAAGGCCGCATGACGAGGGTGAAGATTTGCGGCGTGCGCGATGTGGAAACGGCTGTTGAAGCCGTGAAGGGTGGCGCGGACATGATAGGGCTGATGTTCGCGGAATCGCGGCGGAAGGTGACGCCGCAGGAGTGCTACGACATCGTCACGGCGCTGCACGAGCTGCGCGGCCATGCGGGCGCCGTGGAAATCCGGGGCCCGGATCGCGGAGAGGTGACGGCAAAGAGCTGGTTCGGCGTGTGGAACGACGCGATCGACGATGTGTTCTTCCGCGTGCGGCCGCTGATCGTAGGCGTGTTCGCGGGAATGAGCGCGGAGGAAGTGAACAACGTGGCGGACGCGGCGCACCTGGACCTCGTGCAGCTCTCCGGCGGGGAGAATGAAGCCTTCATCGACGCCGTGGAGCGACCGGTGATCAAAGCGATCCATGTCGACGAGACGACGACAGCCTTTGATGTGTTCGACCGGGCGGTGGCCGGGCATGCGCGCGGGATCATGCTGGACACCGCATCGGCGCACGCACAGGGTGGCACGGGGCAGACCTTTGACTGGGAAGTCGCAGCCGACGTGAGCGAGCGTCTGCCAATCATGCTCGCGGGCGGGCTGAGCCCGGAGAACGTCGCGGCAGCGGTAACGCAGGTGCGGCCGTGGGCTGTCGACGTTTCGAGCGGCGTGGAGACCGATGGAACGAAAGATACGGCGAAGGTTCGCGCCTTTATCGCCGCGGCAAAGGAGGCCGGCCGTGACCACTGAGACCAACCTTGCACCACGATTCGGTGATTTCGGGGGCCGGTATGTGCCGGAGACGCTGATAGGCGCGCACGAAGAGCTTGAGCGCGCCTATGACGAGGCGCGGAAGGACCCAGCATTCCACGAAGAGCTAGCGGAGCTGCAGGAGCATTACGTTGGCCGGCCGACGCCGCTGTACCTTGCGGAGCGCCTCTCGGAGGAGACCGGCGGGGCACGCATCTGGCTGAAGCGCGAGGACCTGGCGCATACGGGGGCGCACAAAATCAACAATGCGCTGGGGCAGGCGCTGCTGGCGAAGCGGCTGGGTAAGCCGCGCATCATCGCGGAGACGGGCGCTGGGCAGCACGGCGTCGCGACGGCGACGGTGTGCGCGATGATGGGGCTGGAGTGCGTGGTGTACATGGGCAGCGAGGACATCCGGCGGCAATCGCTGAACGTGTTCCGGATGAAGATGCTGGGCGCCGAGGTAGTGCCAGTGGACAGCGGCAGCCGGACCCTGAAGGACGCGATCAACGAGGCGATGCGCGACTGGGTGACGAATGTGCGCACGACACACTACCTGATCGGCTCGGCGATCGGCCCGCACCCGTTCCCGACAATCGTGCGCGACTTCCAGTCGGTCATCGGGATCGAGGCGCGCGAGCAGATGCTTGAGCGCGCGGGCAGGCTGCCGGACGTGGCGATTGCCTGCGTGGGCGGCGGGAGCAACGCGATCGGACTGTTCCATCCCTTCGTGGAGGACACGGAGGTGCGGCTCATTGGCGTGGAGGCAGCCGGCGAAGGCGTTGGCAGCGGGAAGCATTCCGCGACGCTGGTGGCGGGCCGCCCGGGCGTGCTGCACGGGACACGGACCTATCTGCTGCAGGACGGCTACGGCCAGATCCTGCCCACGCACAGCATTTCGGCCGGGCTCGACTACCCGGGCGTCGGGCCGGAGCATTCGTGGTTGAAGACATCGGAACGCGCGGAATACGTAGCGGTGGACGACAAGCAGGCGCTTGAAGGCTTCAAGGCGCTCACAGGCGCTGAGGGGATCATCCCGGCGCTGGAGCCGTCGCACGCGGTGTATCACGCCCTCGAAGTCGCCAGGGGGATGCGGCCGGACCAGGACATCCTGATCGGGCTTAGCGGCCGGGGCGACAAGGACATGCATACCGTAGCCGAAGCGCTGGGTGTGACGCTCTGAATGAGGAGCGATTAGCGCTAGACCGCCCGTTCGCGGGCACGCAGCCGTGGGGGCCACGGGAGGCCTTCCTGGGCCTTGTGGTCGGCATCTCGCTGTTCTTCCTCTCGTCGCTGCTTGTGTTGCTGGCGGTGGTGGCTGCGGGACGCGATTTCATCATCCAGGACCCGGAAGACATCTTCGCCATCGCGGGCCAGATTGCAGAGTACGCCGACGAGCGATTGCAGGCTGCAACCAGGGGCGAAGCATTACCGGACCCGCCGCGCATCTACGCGGACGAGGGGGCGCTGCGTATTGCGCTCGGCTTCACGGTGCTCTTTCAGGTTGTGACCATCGGCGCAGTGCTGTTGATCACGGGGCGCTCGCCGGGAGAGCTGATCCAGGTTTTCCGGATGGACCAGTTCCGGACCCGGCACCTGCTCCGGCCGGCGGTGGCGACGATTGTGGCATACGCCGGAGTGATCACTTACGCAGTGGTCGTCGAAGCGCTCGGGTGGGATGTGCTCGTGCCGGACAGCACGATCCCCGCGGCGGTGACGCGGGACGCGATAGCGCTGATCCTGACTGGGCTGGCGGCGGTGATCCTTGCGCCGCTATCGGAGGAGCTGCTGTATCGCGGGCTGATCATGGGCGGGCTCCTGAAATGGGGATTCCTGCCTGCGGCGGTCATTTCGTCCGCGGTATTCGCAGGGGTGCACCTTGATGTGGGCAGCCTGATCCCGTTCTTCGGCGTCGGGATGGTGCTTGCGTGGCTGTTCTGGTCCGGGGGACGGCTGTGGGACGCGGTGCTGTTTCACTTCTTCTTCAACGGGATCAGTTACCTCATACTCGTGAGCATGGGAGGCCAGGTATGACAGAACGGCTGCGGGAGACCTTTGCCCGCGCACGGAGCGGGGGGAAGACGGTGTTCGCGCCGTACATCACGGCGGGTTACCCGCGGCGTTCGGACACGGTGCCGCTGCTTCTCGCGCTGGAGGCGGCCGGGAGCGATGTGATCGAGCTGGGGATGCCATTCACGGACCCGCTTGCGGACGGGGCGACGATCCAGCACGCGAACCAGGTGGCGCTCGAGCAGGAGGTGCACCTGGAAGACTGCCTGGCGATGGTGGCCGAGGCGCGGGCGGAGGGTCTGCAGGCGCCGGTAGTGCTAATGGGCTACTACAACCCGGTACTGGCGATGGGCGAGGAGCGCTGCGTGCAGCGGGCGCGGGAAGCGGGCGCGGACGGGTTCATCATCGTGGACCTGCCGCCCGAGGAGGCCGGGAACTTCCTGGCGGCATGCAAGGCCAACGACATGAGCTTTGTGCCGCTGGTGGCGCCAACGACGGCCGATGAGCGGATCCCGAAGATTGCGGCGGTGGCGGATAGCTTCCTCTATTGCGTGAGCGTGGCCGGGACGACGGGGAGCCGGGCGGAGCTTCCGGTGGAGCTGGGGGACTTTGTCGCGCGGGTGCGGAAAGCGTCGAGCCTGCCGCTGGGGGTGGGCTTCGGTATCTCAACGCGGAAGCATGTGGAGCAGGTGGGAAGCGTGGCAGATGCCGCAATAGTTGGCTCTGCTATAATCGCGGCCATCGACGCAGGCGACGCTGACGGCTGCGTGCAGCGGGTCAGGGAGTTTGTGGAAGAACTTTGCGGCGGCTGATGCGCGTGCTGCTGAGGCCGGCGAGTTGCCCTTCGCGTGTTGGCTTGCGAGAACAGCACAGGGCGCGAGTGCCAAGGACGCGAAGGTCGAACGTGCATAAGAACCCGGAGGAGGGCTGCGTTTGATGCCGGTGCGCGGCATACGCGGCGCGACAACCGTGCGCGCCAATACCCGTGAAG
>SLAK01000101.1 GCA_007126855.1 Dehalococcoidia bacterium
ATTTCGATGGCCCAGCTACGGATCGCGCTCTATTTTTTCCCGCTCGATGGTTTGCTTGCCGGGGCGCTGCTCATCATCGGGTTCTACCTGGCGACGGGCATCGTCCATCACTTGCTCGACCACGACCTGGAGCTGAGCACGCTCGCTGAGTACCTGCTCGTGGGTTCAGTGGGCACAGCGGCGGTCGTGATTACGCGCATCTTCATCTGAGTTGTGGCGCGAGCGGTCCTGCGGTAGAAGATGGGCATCCCCCGATGAGGTATTCGATGCCCGCTTTCGCTCAAGATGGCCCGACAGTAAAGCAGCCCGCCACCGCTTCGCGCGGGATGGTCACCAGCAACCATCCGCTCGCGTCCCTGGCGGGCACGGAGACGCTCATCCGGGGCGGCAACGCGGTGGACGCCGCCATTGCCACCATGTTCGCCCTGACGGTCGTCGAACCCATGATGGTGACCATCTTTGGCGCGGGGTTTGTCAACATCCGCCTGGCAGGCGCTGAGCCCGTCACCATCGACAACTACGCCGTGACGCCTTCGGCAGCCAGGCCGGATATGTTCCGCGCGGTGCCTGGAAGCCTCGACCACGAGGTGGAGGGCGGGGAGAACGCGGCAGGGCACCTCTCGGTGGCGGTGGGCGGCACCTTGAAGGGCTGGGCGCATGCTGTGGAGCGCTATGGCCGCTTGCCGCTCGCGGAGGTCGTCGCGCCCGCGGTCCGGTTCGCGCGCGAGGGGTTTCGCGCAACGCCCTATCTCTGCAGCTTCATCGAGAAGGACCTGGACATCATCCGCCGCTATCCGGAGACCGCGAAGGTGTTTCTTCGGGACGGAGAAGTTCCGCCGGTGGGCGAGGTGATCAGCCGCCCGGAGTACGCGGACACGCTTGAGACGATTGGCCGCCAGGGGCCGGGGTACCTGTACGGTGGCCCGCTTGGACGCGCCATCGCCGACGACATGGCGGCGAACGGCGGGATCATCACCGAACAAGACATAACGACTTATCAGGTCCACGAACGGGCGCCCGTTCGTGGGAGCTACCGCGGCCATGAGGTCGTCTCCATGGGGCCGCCTTCGTCCGGTGGGACACACATCATCCAGATGTTGAAGATCCTGGAGGGCTTCGACGTGGGCGCGATGGGCTTCGGCACAGCAGACGGCGCCCATCTCATTGCCGAAGCGATGAAGATCGCATTCGCCGACCGCTTCGAATACATGGCCGACCCGGCGACCACAGACGTGCCTGTCGACTGGCTGATTTCCGAGCGCTACGCGGGCGAACGGCGTGCGCAGATCGATATGAGCCGTGCCCAGAGCTTCACTGCTGGCGTCCCCGCCGACCGCGAGCACGCCTCGACGACCCACTGTTGCGCGATGGACGCGGATGGAAGCGTGGTGTCCACCACGAACACGCTCCATTTCGGCTTCGGCTCGAAAGTGACGGTCCCGGGGACTGGAATGCTGCTCAATAACTGCATGCAGCTCATGGACCCCGCCCCGGGCCGGACGAACTCAATCGCGCCGAACAAGCGCATCCTGTCGTCGATGTCTCCGACGATTGTGGCCAGGGATGGCCAGCCCTGGTTTGCGCTGGGCACCCCCGGTGGGCTCTACATCTTCGGCGCCGTCTTCCAGGCGATCGTGAACGTCATCGACCACGGGATGGACCTGCAGCGCGCGGTGGAAGCCCCACGGGCATGGGACCGCGGGGCCGGCCTTGAAATCGAGGACGGCTTCCCGGGCGTTGATGGCCTGACGAGCGAGCTGGTGCGGCGAGGTCATCAGGTGAAGCGCGTGTTCAAGGTCGCCGGCGGCATGAACGGCATTTCCTATGATGCCGCATCGGCGCTCATGACCGGCGCGGCGTGCTGGCGCGCCGACGGTGCGCCGGTTGGGGTGTCCGGCGGCGATGGCCTCGTCGATCCCGATCCCTCGCGCAGCATGTGGCCCTGATTATGAGCCTACCCACGCCCGAATTTGACGCGCCTGCCGCGCTTGATTTCCTGGAGCGGATGCGCTCCGAGCTTTTGGCGGCGCGCGAGGCGGCGCTGGCAGACGCGTCGACCTGGGGCGGCTGGTCGGTGCGTTTCAACCAGCGCTTGCGAGATGGGCGCGCGCACTTCCGCCTGCTGGCGGAGCCCCCGCTCACGGCTTCGCCGGCTATGCTGGCGTGCTTCGAGGCCGCCAGTGCTCTGCGCGACCTGTGGGAGGTGATGAACCGGGCGCTGGAAGGCGGCGACGCCGACGTTCCCCTGGCTCGCATCGACTTCGAATCGCGATTTACCGAGGCCCGGCGGGTGATAGGCCAGTCAGCCGAGCCGCCCGAGGGTCCCCGCTTCTAACCAGTCTCACTGTGGTGTCGCCGCTCCCGATGCGCTACGCTCCCCCGCATGGCTATAGAACCGGGCCAGCCGGCCCCACAATTGAGCCTCGTCGACCGAGACCGGCAGCCGGTGACACTGGAGTCCTTTCCGGATCGGAACCTGGTGCTGGCGTTCTACGCGCTTGCGTTCACCGGTGGCTGAGAGAACGAGATGACGGCCTTCCGGACGCATTCCGATGCGTTCGTGAAGGCAAATGCCCAGGTTCTGGGCATCAGCGTCGATTCCTTTGCTGCCGCGGGCGAATTCCAGGACAAGCTGGGCCTGGAGTTTCCGTTGCTGAGCGACTTTCCGCGTAACCAGACAGGCCGCGACTACGGTGTCTACAATGAGAAGTACGGCGTGCATAACCGTGTGACGTTCGTTGTAGACCGGGACCGCAATGTGCGGGCCGTGCACGCAGAACCGCGGGATTTTGCGTCTCATGCCACGTTTGCGCTACAGGCGCTACGGGATCTTGGCGAAAATCCTGATTAGCACGCCCGTCGCCATCACCTTTCCTCGATAGCTCCCATGCAAAGGATTTGTGGACAGGTGGGGTTGTACGGGTGCGGCGACCTTGCACCATGGGAGGGTCCGGGTGCAAGGTGAGGAATTGTCCCACAGGCTCGCAGCAAATGAGCGTTGATTGGGGGATGGGTCTATGCGGTTGCTTGAAGCGCGGCAGCGCATCGGGGAAACGCGAACCAGGTTCGCAACGGTGAAGCACCCGCCGGTGAAGCCGGCGCCGGGCGGATTCCCGCACCGGCGAGCGTCGACGCTCCCATTCGTATCGGCCGGCGACATGCGTGAGCTGCAGCGAAGCGCGCTGGAGACCTTCCATTTCGACGTGCTGCAGATGACCGAGAATGCCGGGCGTGCGGCGGCCGCGCTGGTGTTGGCCATGTTCGGCGGCAAGGCGCGCAGCCAGCGCGTTGTGGTGCTCGCCGGCGGGGGCAGCATGGGTGCATCTGGCCTGGCTGCCGCTCGGCACATGGCCAAGTGGGGCTTCAACGTCGAGCCGGTCATCGGCGAGATTACCGACGAGATGGCGCCGGTTGCGCGCCGCCAGGTTGAGATCCTGCGCGCGTGCGGCCTCTACTACGGCGAACAGGCCAGCAGCGAGGAGACGCTGCGGGAACACCTGGAGCATGCCGACCTCATTGTTGATTCGCTTGTTGGCTATGGTCTCGCGGGGCCGCCGGTGGGCATCGCCGCAGCCGTGGCTGAGCTGGCGACACAGTCCGGACGCCCGGTGCTTTCGCTGGATGTCCCGACCGGCGTGGACGCGACCACTGGACAGGTGTACCAGCCGGCCATTCGCGCGACGACCACGTTGCTGCTCGACCTGCCGAAGCGCGGCATCCTGGAAGAGTCGTGCCGGGCGTGCGTGGGCGAGCTGTTCCTGGCGGATGTGGGCGTCCCCGCGCTGGTTTACGAACGCGCGGGTATCGACCTCGACGGCATCTTCTCCGAAGGGCCGATTGTCCGCATCCGACGGTAAAGTTCCGTCAACCAGGTGACCCCCGGAGCGGGTCGCGCGGCAGTAGAATGTGCCCCAGGTTCACGGGGGTCAACGCCATGCGCACACGATTTGTGAAATCGCCGGACGAGATCAAGCACTTCCAGGCCGTCTACGCCAGCCCTTCCTTCTACGACATCCACTCGCTCTCCATCGGGTTCGAAACCGATCCGGATGTAGTCGCGGAGGTGCTGCCCCCGCCGCTCTCAGTCCACGACGCACGGGCCACGGTATCGGTAAGCGAGATCCGGCGCTCGGATTGTGTAGGGCCGTTCTTTGGTGCGGCGCTTAACCTCAGTTGCAGCTATGAGGGCGAGCCGGGCATCTACTGCCTGACAATGCCCATGAGCACCGATACGGCCGTGATCTTTGGCCGGGAGCTCTTCGCCGAACCGAAGAAGATCGCGGAAATCACGCTCGACGAGCGCCATCAGCATCTTGTCGGCACCGTGACCCGCAATGGCATCACGTACATCGAACTCACCGGGTCCTTCGACGATGGCCTCCGGGATGCTGGCCGGGAAACCGTGTCCCACCACTACTACTTCAAGTACCTGCCCGCGGCGGACGGCTGCGGGCTCGCGCATGATCCCCAGCTTGTGCGTGTCACGCACCGTGGGCGGATTCACCGCATGACCCAGGGCGACGGCACCATCACGTTCCGGGAGTCGATGCACGACCCGGTCATCGACATCCCGGTGCGGAGCGTCCTCGGCGCGACCTACAGCGAACTCGAGACGCATACGACCGCCGAGGTGGTCTGCACGGTCGATGCGGAACGCTTCCTGCCCTATGCCTACGGGAAAATCGATGATCTGCTGGTCTGGGCCGACGACCCGGTGCTGGCCTGACCCGAACGGCTAGTAGCGGCGGCTGTCCCACAGCACATCGCCGATGCCGGCGTGCTTCGCGTGATAGCGGGCCGCGACGAAAAGCAGGTCGCTCAGCCGGTTGAGGAAGACGACCACGTGTTGCCCCACTGCCTCCTCGCGGCTGAGCGCGATAACGCAGCGTTCGGCGCGGCGGCAGACAGTCCGGGCCACGTGGAGCTGTGCTGTGGCCATGTCGCCGCCGGGGAGCACGAAGCTCTTCAGCGGCTCCAACTCCTCATTCCAGTCGTCCATCCATGATTCGAGGTCGCGGACGTGGCGGTCCTCGATCTGCGGGACCGGCAGCCGCTCCTTATCCTCTTCCAGGATGCAGAGGTCGGACCCCAGGTTGAACAGCAGCTGCTGGATGATGTGGAAGCGTTCGAGCATACGTTTGTCGATGCCCGCGGCGATAGCCACGCCGATCAGGCTATTCAGCTCGTCGACGGTGCCATAAGCCTCGATGCGGCGGCTGTCCTTGGCGATGCGCTGCCCGCCGCCAAGCGCGGTAGTGCCGTCGTCGCCGCCGCCGGTGTAAACCCTGTTGATTCGAACCATGCCTGCAAGCATGGGGCAAAATGCTGCCCTTGGCGAGACCGGCGCCAGCGGGGAGAATCAGGGCCACATCTTCCGCCAGGAGCCCGTCATGCCCGACGCCACTGCTATACGCCCCGGGGAGCCGCTGCCACCCTACCGGGTCACTGCCTACAACAGCGCGACCGAATCGGAGAACAAGATCCACGACGACGAAGTCGCGAGGCAATACGGATTCGCGGGCGGTCTGGTGCCCGGCGTCACGGTGTTTGCGTACATGGTCCCGCCGGTGGTCAATGGCTTTGGCGCAGGCTGGCTTTCGGGCGGGCGGATGTCGGCGCGCTTCGTGAAGCCCATCTACGAGGGCGAGCAGGTGGAAGTACGTGCGGTGCCGCAGGAGGGCGAGGAGGGCCTTCAGCTTGCACTGGAGGCGCTGAACCCGGCCGGGGAAGTCTGCGCGACGGGAGCCGCCTCACGGCTTTCAGACGACGCTGTGGCGCCATCAGCGATGATGTTCTCCACCGCGGAGCTCCCGGCTGAGCG
>SLAK01000074.1 GCA_007126855.1 Dehalococcoidia bacterium
GAGGAGCTCGGGCCCGCTATCGGCTACATCACCGCGCCGGCCGAGGACGACATCCCCGCGCACCTTCACAACAGGCTCGTTTCGGCCTTCATCTTCTGCTATGCGGGACCCATCTCCGAGGGCGAAAAAGCCATCGAGCCCTTCCGCGCCCTGGGCCCGGAAGCCGACCTGGTGGGCGCAATGCCCTATGCCGACTTCCAGTGCCTCATCGACGACCCGCCCGGTTACCGCAACTGGTGGACCGCCGAGTACCTCCACGTCGTTCCCGACGAGGCAATCGATGCCATCCACGACCACTCGCTGGCCATGCCTAGCCCCTCGCCTTCACAGTCCCTGGTGGTCTACTGGGGTGGCGCGGTTGCGCGCGCTGGCGAAGACGACACGCCGCTCACCCAGCGTGACGCCACCTGGGTCGTGCACCCCTTCGCGCTCTGGGACAACCCGGCCGACGATGACCGCTACATCGGCTGGGCGAAAACCTTCCGCGACGATATCCGGCGCTTCGCCTCCGGCGGCGTCTACCTGAACTTCATCGGGGACGAGGGCGAGGACCGCGTCCGCGCGGCCTTCGGCGAAGAGAAGTACCGGCGCCTTGCCGCCATCAAGGCCGAATACGACCCGGACAACATCTTCCACGGCAACCAGAACATCAAACCGGCGGCCCCGACCGTGGCCTGAATCGGGCGGCTCGCAGATAGCTCATGGGCGGCAGCGAATTCGTGCCGCTCCAACAAGGACTCGGCGATGGCCCGGTGGATGGATGATTGGAGGGGATCACCCTGCTCTGAAAATAGCTGGTCAGCCTCCCTTCGCCCGCTCTCGCCTCCCTCTCCCTTGGCAAGGGAGAGGGACCGAGGGTGAGGGTTCGCCCCCTGGCCGTTTTCGTCCCTCATCGTGGCGCCCCGCCATGCCCCCCTTCCAACGCGTTGGGAGGGGGCATGGGTGAGGGAGCGCTCCCGCCGATGTGTTGTTCCTCCTGTCTATTCCCGCTTCGGTAGGCGTGGCAGCCGGCGAACCGGTACGATAGCGCCGCACATCGCCCCCAGGGAGGCCGCGTGTCGACGCTTGCCACACACCTCGACCTCAAGTCGAGCGAATACCACGAAAACCGCGCCGGGATGCTCGATCTCCTGGCGGAAATCGAAGAGCAGCTCGCGCTTGCCCGCGGGGGCGGCGGCCAGCGCAGCGTTGAGCGTCACCGTTCACGCGGCAAGCTGCTCATCCGCGAACGCATTGAGCTGCTGCTGGACCGCGACAGCCCCTTCCTGGAGCTCAGCCCGCTCGCCGGTTACGCCACCGAATTCCCGCTCGGCTCCGGGATGGTCAGCGGCATCGGCGTCGTCTCCGGCGTCGAATGCGTGATCAACGGCCACGACCCCACCATCATGGGCGGCGCCATCACCAACCTTTCCAATAAGAAGCTCGACCGCTCGCTCGAAATCGCCCGCATCAACCGCCTTCCTTACATCCAGTTCGTCGAATCCGCCGGCGGCGACCTGCGCCGCGGGGGAGACGATCCCGAGGCGGAGATGCGGCGCAACCTCAACCACTTCGCCGAAAGCGGCCGGCTTTTCCACGACATCACCGAGCTGTCCGGGATGCGCATCCCCACAGTCTCCGTTGTCTGCGGCAGCTCCACCGCCGGCGGCGCCTACCAGCCGGGCCTTTCTGACTACAACATCTTCATCCGCGAGCGCTCGAAGGTGTTCCTGGGCGGCCCGCCGCTGGTGAAAATGGCCACCGGCGAGGATTCGACCGACGAAGAGCTCGGCGGCGCCGAGATGCACGCCACCAGATCCGGCCTTGCCGACTACCTGGCCGAAGACGAGCCCGATGCCATCCGCATCGCCCGGGAGGCTGTCGCCCACCTCAACTGGCGTAAGCTCGGCCCCGGCCCCAGCCTGCCGCCCGATGAACCCCGCTACGACCCGGAAGAGCTGCTCGGCATCGTCCCGGTCGACCTCAAGCGCCCCTTCGACATCCGCGAGGTCATCGCCCGCATTGTCGACGGCTCCCGCTTCGAGGAGTTCAAGCCGCTCTACGGCAACACGCTGGTCACCGGCTGGGCCTCCATCCACGGCTTCCCGGTCGGCATCCTGGGCAACAACGGCGTGCTCTTCTCCGATTCCTCCCAGAAGGCCGCGCAGTTCATCCAGCTCTGCAACCAGGTCGACGTGCCGATCATCTTTCTGCAAAACGTCACCGGCTACATCGTCGGCAAGAGCTTCGAAGAAGGCGGCATCGTCAAAGACGGCTCGAAGATGATCAACGCAGTCTCCAACTCGAAGGTGCCGCACATCTCCATCATTCTGGGCGCCAGCTACGGTGCCGGGAACTATGGCATGGGCGGCCGTGCCTTCGATACTCGCTTCGTTTTCACCTGGCCGACCGCCAAGATCTCCATCATGGGGCCGAAGCAACTCGCCGGGGTCATGTCCATCGTCCGCCGCGCTGGCGCCGCTGCTGCCGGGCGCACCGTCGACGAAGACGAGGACGCCCGCGAACGCGCCGCCGTCGAAGACCGCGCCGAAAAGGAATCGCTGGCGCTCTACGCCACCGGCCGCGTCGCCGACGACGGCATCATCGACCCGCGCGACACCCGCACCGTCCTCGGCATCACCCTCTCCGCCGTCCATTCCAACGCTGTCAGCGGCGATGGCCGCTTCGGCGTTTTCAGGATGTAGCCATGCCAGCAATTCGCCGGCTTCTCATCGCAAACCGGGGCGAAATAGCCCGTCGCATCATGCGCACCTGCCGCGAGATGGGCATCACCACCGTCGCCGTCTACGCCGAACCCGACGCTACCGCCCCCTTCGTGCGCGAAGCCGACGAAGCCGTCGCCCTCGGCGGCGCCACCTCCACCGAAACCTACCTGGACATCGAGAAACTGATCGCCGCCGCGAAGCGGGCCGGCGCGGATGCGGTCCATCCCGGCTACGGCTTCCTGTCCGAAAATGCCGCCTTCGCGAAGGCCGTCATCGATGCCGGGCTTATCTGGATCGGGCCGCACCCGGACGCAATCGCTCTGATGGGCGACAAACTGGCCGCCAAACAGCGCATGGCCGGTGCCGGCGTGCCTCTGCTGCCCGGTCTTGCCGTTGACCCCGCCGCCGCAGGGGACATCGCGGAGAACGCGCGCGAGGTCGGCTTCCCCGTGCTGGTGAAAGCCGCGGGCGGTGGCGGCGGCCGGGGCATGCGCATCATCCAGGACGCAGCCGGCCTCGCCGAAGGCATCGCTGCCGCCAGCCGCGAAGCAGCCAGCGCCTTCGGCGACGAGCGCGTCTTCCTGGAGCGCTACCTGGAGCGTGCCCGCCACGTCGAAGTGCAGGTCGCCGGCGACCGCCATGGCAACACCATCCACCTCTTCGAGCGCGAGTGCTCCATCCAGCGCCGCCACCAGAAGATCATCGAAGAGGCGCCCTCGCCCGCCGTCGATCCCGAACTGCGCGAGCGCATGGGCGCCGCCGCGGTGGCAGCGGCCCTCGCCATCGGCTACGACAACCTGGGCACGGTCGAATTCCTGCTGGACAGCGAAGGGCGCTTCTACTTCCTGGAAATGAATACTCGCCTCCAGGTGGAGCACCCGGTCACCGAGGCCATCACCGGCCTGGACCTGGTCCGCGAGCAGATCCGCATCGCCGAGGGTGATCCGCTCTCCGTCCACCAGGAAGGCCTGCACATCGACGGTCACGCGATCGAGGCGCGCCTCTACGCCGAGGACCCCTCCCAGGGATTCCTCCCCACCGGCGGCACGCTGCTCGCGTGGGAGCCCGACCCGCAGGTGCCCGTCCGCTGGGATTCCGGCGTCGAGCCGGGCAGCGCCGTGCCTGCGCAGTTCGACCCCCTCATCGCCAAGGTCATCGCCCACGCGCGCACCCGCGAGGAAGCCGCTCTCAAGCTCGCCCTGGCGCTGGAGCGCCTGCGCGTCCACGGCCTCCCGACCAACCGCGACTTCCTGGTCAACACCCTCCGCCACCCGGCTTTCCTGGCGGGCGACACCACGACCGATTTCATCGAACGCCACCAGCCGCCCCCCTCGCGCGAGCTACCGGAAGCCGAGCTGGCCCACGCCGCCCTTGCTGCCGCACTCGCCGGCCAGGAAGCGCGTCGGGCGGCAGCGCCTGTGCTCCGCACCCTCCCCTCCGGTTGGCGCAACAATCCTTCCCAGCCCCAATGGGTCGAATACGCCCACAATTCGGACACCGTCCTGGTCCGCTACCAGCGCGCGCGCGACGGCAGCTTCGCCTACGAGATCGGCGAGCAGACCGGCGCCGCCCGCATCCGCGCCGCCGAACTGCCCGAGCTGCACCTGGAGATTGACGGGCTCCAGCGCCGTTTCGTCGTGACCACTGATGGCAATCGCGTCTTCGTCCAGACCTCCGCCGGCGAAGTCGCGCTGGCTGAACTGCTGCGCTTCCCTGACGTGTCGCAGCAGGCTGTGGCGGGCGGCTATGCCGCGCCAATGCCCGGCAAGGTCGTAGCGGTGAAGGTCGAAGTCGGCGAGTCCGTGAAGGCCGGCCAGGTCCTGGCCATCCTGGAAGCCATGAAGATGGAGCACAACATCATCGCCAGCGAAGACGGCACCGTCGCGGAGCTCCGCGTCGCGGCGGGGGATCAGGTCGACGGCGGCCAGGTTCTGGTCGTTATCGATGCCGCCGCCGATGGCCAGTAGACTGCGTTCCCACAAGGAGGCGCCCGATGCCCGATGAGCTGGTCCACCTCGCCGTCGCCGGTGGCGTGGCCACGATTACGCTCGACTCCCCGCACAACCGCAACGCGCTCTCACGCCAGCTCGTGAGCGAACTGGATCAGCGGCTGGACGCTGCGCTCGCCGACGATAACGCCCGGGTCATCGTGCTCACTCACGAGGGGCCCGCTTTCTGCGCCGGCGCCGACCTGAAGGAGCAGCGCAGCGCCAACGAATCGCAGCAACCCGGCGCCACCCGCGTCGACCTTCCGGCCATCCTCATGAAGATGTGGAACTCGCCAAAGCCGGTCGTGGGCCGCCTGAGCGGCCCCGCGCGCGCCGGCGGCATCGGCCTGGTCGCCGCCTGCGACATCGCCGTCGCTGCCGATACGGTGACCTTCGCCTTCAGCGAAGTGCGCATCGGCGTCGTCCCGGCGGTCATCTCCGTCGTCGTCGTCCCGAAAATCGGCGAACCGAAGGCCATGGAGCTCTTCCTCACCGGCGACACCATCGACGCGCAGGCCGCCGCGAGTATCAGCCTCATCAACCGCGCCGCTCCCGCCGATGGCCTCGACGACGCCGTCGGCCAGTACCTGGACAGCCTGCTCAAGGGCGGCCCGAACGCCCTGGGGGGCTGCAAGCAGCTCGTCCGCGACGTGCCGAAGCTGAGCATGGAAGAAGGCTTCCGCGAGATGAGCGATCGCTCCGCCGCCTTTTTCGCCTCGGAGGAGGCGCGCGAGGGCATGACCGCCTTCGCCGAAAAACGCCCGCCCAGCTGGGTCACCGGAGGATAGCCATGACACAGGCCAAAGACATGGTCCGCATCGCCAACTGCTCGGGCTTCTATGGCGACCGCCTTTCCGCTGCTCGCGAAATGGTCGAAGGCGGTCCGATCGATTACCTCACCGGCGACTACCTGGCCGAGCTCACCCTGCTCATCCTCTGGAAGAACAAGGAACGCGACGAGTCGACCGGTTACGCCCGCACCTACCTCCGCCAGATGGAAGAGGTGCTTGGCACCTGCCTGGACCGCGGGATCAAGATCGTCACGAACGCCGGCGGCCTCAACCCCGCTGCCCTGGCTGCCCGCATGCGGGAGCTCGCCGA
>SLAK01000416.1 GCA_007126855.1 Dehalococcoidia bacterium
CCGCTTGAGGTGTGGGACCGGGTGATGGCGGTAAACCTCCGTGGCGTGTTCCTTGGGCTCAAGGCGATGTTCCACCCGATGCGCCACGCGGAAATCGCGCGGATCGTGAACACCGCGTCGGTAGCCGGCATGATCGGCACCCCCAACCTGGCGGCGTACGGCGCAAGCAAGCACGCGGTCATCGGGCTCACGAAAACGGCAGCGGCGGAATACGCGCCGCACGATATTGCGGTGAACGCGGTTTGTCCCGGCCCGGTCGAAAGCGGCATGATGCGCCGCATCGAAGAAGGCGTGGCGCCGGGCGCAGCCGAGGCAGCGAAACAGGCGTACGCGGCTCGCATCCCTGCGCACCGCTACGCGGCTCTCGACGAAGTGGCCGACCTGGCGTGCTATCTCTTGCTCGATTCTCCCATGTACCTCACAGGGCAGGCGGTTGCGCTGGACGGCGGGATGAGCGTGACATAGATGGCTCAGGCATAGCTGAGCATGGACGGCGTCTCCCGGGGCGCCGCCTTTGCGTTGGGGCGGCCGGAAGGTCCCGCTACCCCGGCCTGCGCCCGGTGCGGTAGGCTGTGACTAATGGCGAAAACGCTTCATAGCACCGCGCCGAGCGCGGACCGTGCATATCTTGTTGCTGCCGACACCCCCGGCGCACTGCTTCCCGCTGCTGAATCCGTTGCTGAGCTGGCTGAACTCGCGCGCACCGCGGGCGCGAAGGTGGTTGGTTCGGCCGTCCAGCGGCTCAACTCCCCGAACGTCGCGACCTACATCGGCAAAGGCAAACTCGAAGAAGTTGCCGCAGCCGTCCAGGAGCAAGACGCGAACGTCGTGATATTCGATGACGAGCTGTCGCCGTCACAGCAGCGCAACCTGGAGCGCGCGCTCGACTGCAAGGTGCTCGACCGGACAGCGTTGATCCTGGATATCTTCGCGACGCGCGCGTCGACGCGGGAGGGCAAGCTGCAGGTGCAACTCGCGCAGATGCAGTACCTGCTGCCCAGGCTGGCCGGGCAATGGTCCCACCTCGAACGGATGGAGGGTGCCATCGGCACCCGCGGCCCCGGCGAGACGCAGATCGAGACAGACCGGCGGCTGGTGCGCAGCCGGATCACCAAGCTGCGCCGCGACCTGGACCAGGTGCGGATGCAGCGCTCCCAGCGCCGCCGCCAACGGGCGCGGAGCGGTATCCCGGTTATCTCGCTGGTCGGCTATACCAACGCAGGTAAATCCACGCTCATGCGGGCGCTTTCCGGCGCCGACGTGGTCGCCGAAGACAAGCTCTTCGCCACGCTCGACCCGGTCACGCGGCGCATCCGGCTGCCCAAGGGCGAGACCGTGCTGCTGACCGACACGGTCGGCTTCATCCAGAAGTTGCCGACCGACCTGGTGGCGGCGTTCCGTGCGACGCTCGAAGAGCTCGAGGAGGCCGACGTGCTTCTGCACGTGGTCGACATTACGCATCCGCATTCCACGGAGCAGGTCCAGGCGGTCAATGAAACGCTGGAGTCGCTCGATGTCGCCGACCGGCCGACCATCCTGGCGCTCAACAAAATCGACCGGCTTTCCGATTCGAAGGACGTGCCGGTGGAGACCTACGAACAGGCGCTCGAGCTGGTGCGCGAAGCCGGCGCCGAGCCCGGAAACGTCGTCTTCGTCTCCGCGCAGCGAAAGTGGGGTTTGGAGGAGCTCAAGTCCATCATCGAGCTTGCGCTCGACGGGGCTTTGCCTGTGGCGCAACCGGAAGCAGTTGGCGCGGCGCTGCCCGAACGGCAGACCGGATAAGCGCCGGTTATGCCAGCCGATTGAACCAGTGGCCCGGAACCAGTACAACACGCTTCAAATGAGCAATGAAGCGAGACTGCCCCTCCCCCATCCAGATGGCCCGCTCGCGGGCTACCGCGTCCTGGACTTTGCCGACGAAAAAGGCCAGCTCTGCGCCCGTGTCCTCGGCGAACTCGGCGCGGACGTCATCAAGGTCGAGCCCCGCGGCGGGCACCCCACGCGCGAGAACGGGCCCTTTTTTCGCGACGAGCTAGGGCCGCTCACCAGCCTCTACTGGTGGGCGATGAACGCGGGCAAGCGTTCGATAACCTGCGAGTTGCGGCTCGAACAGGGACGCGAGCTGGTGCGAAAGCTTGTCGCTGCTTCCGACATCGTGATCGAAACCTGCGAGCCGGGTACGGCGCGGGACTTTGGCCTGGACTACGAGACCCTGCGCGAGGCGAACCCCGGCATCATCGTCGTAAGCATCACGCCGTTCGGGCAGACGGGACCCTACGCGAAGCTGAAAGCGACAGACATCGTCGCTTCGGCGATGGGTGGCCACATGCACCTCAACGGCGATGACGAGAACGGCCCGGTGCGCACGACGGTCCCCCAGGCCTACGCGCAGGCCAATTTCCACGGCGCCACCGGTGCGATGATCGCGCTCTACGCGCGCGGCGTGAACAACGGCATGGGCCAGCATGTCGATGTCTCCATGCAGGAAGCGATGGCGAACGCCATGGACCACGCGCAGCAGACCTGGGACATCCGGCACAAGAACAGCCGTGGCCCCGGCATCTACCGCGAGCGGGCCGGCGAACGGATCAGCCGCTACCTGTACGAAGCGGCTGATGGCTGGATAACGACGCTCGCCAACGGTGGCATATCGGGCCCGCGCGGCAACGGGATCATCGACTGGCTCGAACAGCACGGCGCCGCCCGCGACCTGGCGCACGATAACTGGCGCCTGAAACTCACCACGCTCGAGCCGCTCACGCCGGAGGAGCAAGCCTACGTCGAAGAGACGCTCGAACTTTTCTGCAGGCAGCACCCGAAGGACTGGCTCGTGGCCGAGGCGCAGGCCCGCGGTGGCGGCTGGGCCCCCGTCTATTCGCCGCGGGAAATCGTGGAAGCCGAGCAGCTCAAGGCGCGGGATTACTGGGTATCGGTCCACCATGAGGACCTCGGCGAGTCGTTCATCTATCCGGGCGCACCGTTCAAGCTGAGCCGGACGCCCTGGAAGCAGCGTGGCCGCGCCCCGCACGTCGGCGAGCACACCACCGAGGTCTTTGACGAATTGCTTGGCATGGGCGAAGCCGAGGTGAAGCGGCTCCGCACGAGGATGGTGATATAAGTGACGGCACTGAAAAAGCCCTTCGAGGGCATGCGCGTGGCGGACTTCTCCTGGGTTGGCGTTGGCCCCACTGTGGCCAAATACCTGGCCGACCACGGAGCCGAGGTTATCCGCATTGAGTCGAACACCTACCCGGAGGCGCTGCGGCGCGTCGGGCCCTTCCCCAACGACACGCCCGGCGTGGACAACTCGGGGTACTACGCGAACTTCAACAGCTCGAAGTATGGCGTCTCGATCAACCTGAAGCACCCCGAGGGGACTTCACTCGCCCGCGAGCTCGTCTCGCATTGCGACGTCGTCACCGAGTCCTATACGCCGGGGACGATGGCACGCTTCGGTATCTCCTACGAAGAGCTGAGCGAGGGTCGGGACGACCTGGTCATGATCTCAATGCCGCTCTACGGCCAGACGGGACCCTGGGCGGAATACGCCGGGTTCGGGCACATCCTGCAGGCAGCATCGGGATACAACCACCTCACCGGCTGGCCCGATGGCCCGCCTATCGGCACCGGCGTGGCGTACACGGACTTCCTGGTGCCCCACATCGCGACCATCGCGCTCGTCGCCGGGCTCGATTACCGGCGGCGGACCGGCAAAGGCCAGTACATCGACTTCTCCCAGTATGAAGCCGCGGTGCACGGCCTCGGGACCGCGATCCTGGAGTGGACGGCGAACGGCCGCGAGATGATGCGCATGGGCAACCGCGATCCGGAAGCGGCCCCTCACGGCTGCTACCAGTGCAAGGACGGCCGCTGGATCGCCATCGCGTGCTTCACCGAAGACGAGTGGACCCGGCTGAAAGCCGCGCTTGGACGGCCGGACTGGTGTGACCTGGAACGCATGCGCCGGAAGTGGCAGCGCCTGAACGAACAAAAGGAAATCGACCGGCACCTCTCGAACTGGACGTGGGAGATGACCCGCAAACCGGAGGACCCGGAAGAAGCGGAAATCGAAGGCGTCGAAGGTGTTCGTATCCGGAAGTACGCGAGCCACGAGCTGATGCAGTACCTGCAATCCTATGGCGTCCCGGCCGGGGTGGTGCAAACCGCCGAGGACATGCACAACGACCCCCAGATGAAGCACCGTGGCCACTACTGGAAGCTGGAACACCCCACCATGGGGCTGCGGACCTACGATGGCCCGTCGTTCCGTTTGTCGGCGACGCCGGCGGAGCTGACAAAGGCGGCGCCGCTACTCGGCGAGGACAACGAGCGCGTCTTTAAGGAGATTCTTGGGATGAGCGACGAGCGGTTCGTGGAGCTGCTGGCCGACGGCGCCTTCGAATAGACGCCGCAGTTTTGTCCGTGCAAGAAGAGCGCCCACCAATGTGGGCGCTCTCTTCGTTCGTTCACCGTGCCGGCGGAAGGTGGCGGCTTATGCGCCGCCCATGCCGTTTTCTTCGTCCTCGGCCTCGTCATCACCGTTCTCGGCGTCGTCGGGCGGGGCCGTCTCGCCCGGGACCGGGGCGCCCTCTTCGACGGTGAGGGTGCCGCGCATCTGATCGGTGTGGAAGACGCACCAGAAGCCATACTCGCCCGGTTCGTCCGGCGTCACAAAGGTGAATGTGGATTCGGCTGGCCCCTGGGTCATCTCGGTAATGACCTGCGTGCCGCCGTCCTGGCATCCCTCAATGCAGGTGTCCAGGCGCGGGAGGTCAAAGCCCATTTCGGGGCTGGGGAAAATCTCGATGTTGTGCGGCCCTTCGGTGTTCACAAAGGTGAGGGTCACTTCGGTAGCCGGCGGCAACGAGATTTCCGTGGGATCGAACCAGAAGTTGCCGCCTTCGATAACGCCGGTCTCGGCGAAACCGTCGTCCGGAGGTGCGACATCGTTGCCCGGAACGGCCACGCGCTCGCCTTCGAACAGCGTGAGCCCGGCGCCGATAAGGAAGCCGCCGATGGCCAGGCCGCCGATGAGCGTTGCCGCGGTGCCCAGCCCAAAGCGCACGGCCACATCCTTCGTGTCACGCACCACCACCATGTCGAAGACCTGGACCGAGCCCGGCACAACCTGCTCCGGAAACTCGTTGATCATGTCGAGCACGGTCTGGCGCGTTTCATCGTAGGTTGCCAGCCCCTCGCGGTCGGACCAGGTGGTCTCTACGAGCACCTGTGATGGGCCGGTTTCGGCCGGCGATGCGATGATGCGCAGGTCCTGAAAGCCTGAGAGATTGCGGAGGTCGCTGTCCGACGCTTCGATCCGCTTCAGCACGCCCGCTTGGCTGCTGGCGTTTTCGAACCGGCCGTCGGCGATGGCGAAGGTGATGACCTGCGTGAAGCGGGCAAGCCGGGGGCCGCCATGCTGCTCCTCTTCGGCCTTGCGCTTCATCTTGCCGTCTTCGTAGGCCCAGCCGCCGACCGCGACGAGCGCCGCGACGATTGAGGCCCCGAGCAGCGGCCCGGTGAAAGCGCTGTCGCGGTCGTTGACCCACCAGACAAGCGCGCCGCCGACGAGCAGCAGCGAAATGCCGACGATGAGTGGCCACACGCTGGGGTCAGGCAGATGGACGCCAGGCCCAACCTCTGCGTGGTGTGAGTGTTCCTCGCTCTCGTAGTCCGCCATCGATAATAAAACTCCTGGTCAGTCCCTCACTGGCTCAGGGGACGATATAGAGGATCGTGAAGAGCGCGATCCACACGACGTCCACGAAGTGCCAGTACATTGAACAGGCCC
>SLAK01000068.1 GCA_007126855.1 Dehalococcoidia bacterium
CAGCCTTGCTCGCGCCCACAGGCCGGACGTTGTTCTACAGCACCTCCGCGGACAACCGTTCGTCCCGGCGGGTCGCTGCGCGGCTCAACCTGCGCGAGATCGGCCGGCTGTGGCAGATCGCGCGGCGGCCATAGCCAGGCAAGGCCCGGCGGCGGGGCGATATGTCTATGCCGCGGCGGCTTCGCGGACCGCCTGGGCGAACATGTTCACCCCATCGGCCACCTGCTCGCGGGTGGTGATGAGCGGCGGGATCACACGCACCACCTGGCCGTATGGGCCGCAGGTCAGCAGCAACAGGCCCAGCTCCGCGGCGCGGGCCTGCACCTTCGCAGCCGCTTCGCCGTCGGGCGTGCCGTTGTTCGCGAATTCCACGCCGACCATGAGCCCTTTGCCGCGGACTTCCGCGATCGATGGATGCTCAGCTACCGCCGTCAGGCCTTCTATCAGCTCGTCGCCGCGGCGGCGGGCGTTCTCCACCAGGCCTTCCTCTTCTATCACGGCCAGCGTGGCGAGCGCAGCGGCGCAGGAGACCGCGTTGCCGCCGTAGGTGCCGCCCTGGGAACCGGGCCAGCCTTTCGACATCAGCTCTTCGCTCGCGCCAAAGGCCGAGAGCGGGAAGCCGCTGGCCAGGCCCTTGGCGGTGATCACGATGTCCGGCTTCACGTCGAAGTGCGCATGGCCCCAGAAGCGGCCGGTCCGGCCCACACCCGTCTGGATCTCGTCGGCCACCAGCAACATGCCGTGGCGGTCGCAGCGCTCGCGCAGCCCGCGCATGAAGGACATGGTCGCCGGGACGTAGCCGCCTTCGCCCAGGATGGGTTCAACGAATATGGCTGCTGTTTCCGACGGCGCCGTCTGGGTCGCGAGCAGGTAGTCGAGCTCGCGGAGGCAGAAGTCGGAGGTCTCGTAATCGCTCCAGCCATAGCGCAGCGGGTAGGGGAAGGGCGTCGGGTAGACGCCAGCCATGATGGGCTGCAGACCGGCGCGGAGCGGCGTCTTGGACGTGGTAAGCGATAGCGAGCCCATGGTGCGTCCGTGGAAGCCGCCCTGCATGACAATGACGTTCGGCCGTCCGGTCGCGTGGCGCACGAGGCGGAGCGCTGCTTCCACCGCTTCGGTGCCTGCGCTGGCGAAGAAGAAGCTGTCGATGCCGTCGGGCATCACCTGGCCCAGCTTCTCGACCAGTTCCGGCAGCCGCGGGTGCATCACCGTGGTGTACTGGCCGTGGACGAGCTCGCCGGCCTGCTTCTGCGCCGCTTCCACCACGCGTGGGTGGCAGTGGCCGGTGCTGGTGACGCCGATGCCGGACGTGTAATCCAGGTAGCGGCGCCCCTGGTCGTCGTAGAGGTATGCTCCTTCTCCACGGACCGCGCGGACGGGAGTCGCCTGTTTCAAAAGTGGGGAAAGCGAGGCCATGTAGCCCCCTATTCGAGAAGTTGTCGACTGTCTACAATCGATTATATGGGAGACCTCGTCAACGGCGTTGTGCCCGGTTGCGTGCGTCCCGGTTCGAATTTGGTCGCGAAAAGGAGCGGCGATGCCCCGGTTTATAGAGATCGCACTGGAGAAACGGGGTGTTTCTTGCGTCGCTCGCCTGCTCGACGAGGATGCGCCGCGCACATGTGACATCGTCTGGGATTTGCTGCCCCTGAAAGGCGAGATTTACCACGCGAAGTACGCGCGGAACGAAGTCTATACCTTCATCCCCCCGCCAGGGGTCCATCCGGGCCTCGAGAACCCGACAATTACACCGATACCAGGGGATGTGTGCTATATCCCTTTTGCCGCAGGACAGCTCCCGGCCCGTTCCTACGGGTATAGCGAGGAGGAAGGCGCCGCCGGCCTGCCGGATATCGTCGATCTCGCGCTTTTCTACGGCCGGAACAATCTCTTGCTGAATGCGGACATCGGCTTCGTCCCGGCCAACGTCTTCGCATCGGTCACTGAGAACTTCGAAGGCATTGCCGCAGCATGTAACGACGTGTGGCGCAACGGCGCCGCAGGGGAAACCCTAGCCTTTCGCAAGGTCGATCGCTGATGACGCACCCGGTATTCGAACTGCCCCCTGTGGGCGAAAGCACGGTCCCCGCGGCGCCGCCGGAGCCGCAAATCCAGGCCCCTGCCCGGAGTGTGCGGCCAACGCACTTCGCCACGCGCTACCGGGACGTCATCCGGCGCGAGGAGCGCGAACCCGAGATCTCGATTGGTGTCGTGGTCCCCTTCGACTTCGACCTCGACTGGGAATACTGGCGCTATATGCCTGCCGGTGTTTCGCTCTACTTCACGCGCACGCCGCACGTGAACAAGCCGGTGGGCCTGACCCTTGCCCGCGAAGTGGGCAAGCCATCGATGGTGATGCGCGCGACCCGCGCCCTGAACGCGCTGAAGCCGGCGGCCACGCTTTACGCCTGCTCCTCGGGCAGCTTCATCCGCGGCGTGGCCGGCGAGCAGCGGTTGCGCGAAGGAATGCTGCAGGCAGGGGCGCGCCGCGCGGTGACCACCAGCGGCGCCATGCTCGAGGCCTTCCAGGCCGCGGGCGCCAGGAAGATCGCCGTGGCGACGCCCTACACGGAGCGGCTCACCATGGCGCTGGTGCACTTCATCGAAGAAGCCGGCTACGAGGTCGTCTCGGCGCACTACCTGGGCCTCTCGCATGACATCGGCCGCGTGAGCCGCGGCACAGTGGCGGACCTCATCCGCGAGGCGTCCCGGCCCGACGCCGACGCTGTGTTCCTGAGCTGCACGGCGCTGCGCACCTACGGCATCCTTGCCCAGCTCGAAGACGAGATCGACCTGCCGGTGTTCACCTCGAACCAGGTGTCCTTCTGGGCCGGCCTGCACCACGCCGACGCGCTTGCCCCCAGCCTGGAACGCGAAGACGGCTGGGTGCTCGGCGGCGGGAACCCCATGGCACGATCGACACGCCTTCTGCTCGACGCCGTACACGAAGAGCGCATCAGCGCCTGAACCCCGGGGGCGGCACAGCGTCGCACCCGGCCATCTTGATTGCAAGGAGAGCGCCCATGCCCGCGCCCGTCCTCGGGTTTCTCTATCCCGGCTATGCGGCCGAAGACGACTATCCCCGCATGGCGTCCATGCTGCGCACGCCGGTCGAAGCCGTCGTCGTCCACACCTCCGTGGGCGAAGATGCGCACCGGGTGGACGCGCTGCTGGACCTGGGCGGCGCCCAACGCCTGCAGGAGGGCGCCGCGGCGCTCAAAGGACGCGATGTCGCAGCGGCCATCTGGGCCTGCACCAGTGGCAGCTTCGTCTTCGGCTGGGAAGGCGCGCGCGAGCAGGTGCGATGGATCACCGACGTCCTGGGCGTACCCGCGTCCAGCACCTCTTTTGCCTTCGTCGAAGCGATCAAGGCGCTGGGCCTGCGGCGCGTCGCAATAGCGGCGACCTACCCGGATGACGTCGCCAACGCCTTCGCGACGTTCCTTGGCGAGGCGGGCATCGAGGTACTCTCCGTCCGCGGCGAAGACATCATTACGGCTGCTGAAGTGGGCACACTTGGCCGCGAACGCGTGATCTCCTTCGTGCGTGCCGGCGACCACCCGGACGCGGAAGCGGTGCTCGTGCCCGACACCGCGCTGCACAGCGCCGCCTGGATCGAAGACCTCGAGGAAGCGCTGGGCAAACCCGTACTGACGGCCAACCAGGTGACCATGTACGAAGCGCTCCGGCTGGCGGGTTTGCTCGAAGCGCAGGAGGGGATAGGCACGCTGTTCCGCTCCGGCGCGACCGGCGCACACGGTGCTGGCCGGGAATAACCGCGTGGCCATCCAGTGACCGGGATACCCGGATGGTCTCGAATCTCGTGCAAGAGGGTCTTTGTGTACTACGGCGCGTGGGACTATGGTTGACTTAGCCTGTAATTTACGCAGGCTTTCCCTCGCGTTCCCGGAAGCTGAACGCGATCCCAGCCCGGCAGAGGATGCGCTGGCGCCCCTCGCCACCAGCCCCCAAGGAGCAAGGAATGTCCCTGCTGTCCCGGTCGACCTTTATAGGCCCTGCGGCGCTCATTGCGATGATTGCAGCGCTCTTCCTGTCTGCAAACTCGGTTGCAGCCGATTCATCTCCAGAAATCCACGCCAACCCCGGGGATGGCCTGGTCAACCTCTTCAGCTTCCCGCCCGACACCGAGGTCGACGTGGAGGTGAATGGAGAGCTCCGCCAGACAGTGACCACCTTTCCCAATGGTGACTGGTTCAGCGACCCTGGCGAACCGTGGGCACTGGCAACGGGCGACACGATCACCGTGAAGGACGCCACGACCGGCGAGGTGCTCCACAGTTACACCATTGAACTCCTGACCGTCGTGCCGCTCGACATCGCGGGCGGCGTAATCGCCGGCACCGCTCCGCCAGACCGCAGCATCGACATCGAGTTCCGCGAGGGGGACTTCTCGCAAATGCCGCCCATCTGGACGACGGTTCTCGCTCTCGAGACCACCAGCGGGGGCGACGGCAACTGGTCCGCCGCCTATGACCCGGCAGATATCCCGAGCATCGAGGACATCGTTCTGGTTAATGTGACTCTCCGGGGAGAGGGTGGGGCCACCTGGGAGTCAGCCGACCTGGACCCCGTCGACGAACCAGATCCCACGCCGACGCCGGAGCCAACCCCCGAGCCGACTCCAGAGCCCACGCCAGAACCCACGCCGGTTGACGAAACGCCAACGCCGACGCCCGAGGCACCCGCGCCGCCGGACACCGGTGCAGGCACACTCGGCGGCGGTGTCAACACGCTGGCAATCCTGTTCGGCCTGCTCGGCGCGGCCGCGATTGCGGCGGGTACCGGGACACTGGCCATGGCAAGGCGCCGCAGCTAAGCATCCACCATCCCGTCGCGCTACAGATGTGGGGCCTGTTCGGCCCCACATCTACGTACGCCGCGACCACCGCGGCGGTTTTCCGTTGGCCCGTATCGGCCTATAGTCCTTCGATACGGTGAGCTTGCGCATCAACGCCGCAGCGCGAGCCTTCACAGCACAGGATTTGCCATGCTCGGAGTCGTCGCACTCCTCGATGAGGAGACCAGCACCTTCGTCCGCGGTCTCTGGACCGCGCTCACCAGGGAATTTGGCTTCAGCGGCACCCATGCCGATTCCTCCCCGCATGTCTCCTTCCATGCGGCTGAGGAATACGAGCTCGAACAGGTTGAGCAGCGCCTCCGATCGCTCGGCCACAGCATCCCTCCGCTGGAGACGCACACGAACGGCCTTGGCATGTTCTTCGGCGACACCCATGTGCTCTACCTCCCGGTCGTCCGCCCGCCGCGCCTGACGGTGCTGCAGCGCGCAGTGTTCGAAGAAGTGCGCGGCCACGCGAAAGGCGACCACGGCCTCTACCGGCCCGATACCTGGGTGCCGCACATCACGCTCGGGCAGTGGGAAGCCGGCAAAGATGTCGTGCCCGACGCCATCCGGTTCCTCTCCGGCGAAAAGCTGACCTTCAGCTTCTCCATCGACAACCTCAGCCTGGCCGAAGAGACGGGCGAGCAGCGCCGGGTCATCTCCACCCACAGGCTTGAGCCCTGAGCGAGCAGACCGTGACGGCAAACCTGGTCCCGGACGCGGCGGCGAACCTGGCGGCGTGGCACGATAGCTCGCTGCACGCGCTCGACTTGCGCTGCGAGCGCGATGCGACGCTCTGGCACTGCGCCGAGACGCACCCGGGGATGTTCTTCGCTGCCGTAACACTGGGCGGTCCGGAATCGAAGGACGACCACCTGGCGGGCATCGAAGCGCTCGCACACGAGCGCAGTGGCGACG
>SLAK01000400.1 GCA_007126855.1 Dehalococcoidia bacterium
ACTGAAGAGGCCTGCGACCTGTTGCTACGCTTCCTCGACGGCTGTGCCAATGCGGCGAGGAGCGCAGCATGACGGAACACGGATACGAGACGGCGGAGTCGTTCAACACGACGCTGCAACTGACTTCGATGGTGGGGCGGCTGAAGGTGCCATCGAATTTGAAGGCGGTGGCCGAAGCGCAGAACCAGGCGTTCCAGCAGGCGGGCCGCGCGTGCGCGCTGATCGCGGAGGCAGCGGTGCGGGACCCCGGCGGCCAGGCTGCGGCGTACCGGGATGCGCGGGGCGCGCTGGCGCAGTGCCGGGCGTGGATCCACGTGATCGCGGAGCTGATCAACGAACCGATCTCGGTGTTTTCGGACGAGATTGGGCTCACTGACCAGGCGACGAAGCAGGTGAACGCGTCCATCCGGGTGCTGGACATGCGCCGGGAAGGCGGGCGCGACCGTGACCGTGACCGCGACCGCGGGCCTTCGGGGCCGCGAGGCCGTGGCGGCCCGGGGGGGCAGCGCGGCGGACCTCCTCGCGGTCCGCGAGGAGGCGGTTAATGACGGAACGGGAGCGAATCCTGACAGGCATCCGGCCAACCGGGTCGCTGCACCTGGGCCACTACGCGGGTGCGCTGGAGAACTGGGTGAAGCTGCAGCATGACTATGACTGCAACTTCCTGATCGCCGACTACCAGGTGTCGGACTACGCGGACGACATTGCCCACGTGCGGCAGTCGGTGTGGGAAGTGGTGCTGGACTGGCTGGCGGTCGGGCTGGACCCGGAGGGTTCGAACTTCGTTATTGAAAGCCTGGCGCCGGAGCACGCGGAGCTGACGACCTTGCTGAGCTGGTTCCTGCCGCTTTCGATGCTGGAGCGGAACCCGACGCTGAAGGCGGAGATGGCTGCGCTGGAAGGCGGCGAAGACCCGAGCGTCGAGCGGAAGCCGGTGCCCGTGGCGTTCTTCACCTACCCGGTGATGCAGGTGGCGAACATCCTGATGCCGCGCGCGCACCTGGTGCCGGTGGGGGAAGACCAGCTCCCGCACATCGAGCTGACGCGAGAGACGGCGCGCCGCTTCAACCATCGCTTCAAGGACGTGTTCCCGGAGCCGCGGGCAAAGGTGGGGCGGGTACCGCGGCTGGTGGGCATCGACGGCAACGCGAAGATGAGCAAGAGCCGCGGCAACACGATCGACCTGAAGGACGACGCGGAGACCGTGGCGAAGAAAATCCGCGGGATGTACGGGGGGCCGCCGCGCGGGGCGACCGAGCCAGGCGACCCGGACGAAAACCCGATCATGCTCTACCTGGCGGCGTTCGACCCGGACGAGGCGGAGGTCGCCGAGCTTCGGCAGCGCTATGCAACGCAAGGTTTGCCGAACAAGGAGCTCAAGGAGCTGCTGACCAAACACCTCAACGAATTGCTGGAGCCGATGCGTGAGCGGCGGGCGAAGTACGCGGCGAACATGCCGCAGGTGCGGGAGGCAGTGGAGCACGGGACGAAGCGCTTCCGGGTGCTCGCACAGGAGACGATGGAGATGGTGCACGACGCGCTCGACATGAATTACCTGGAGCAGTACTGATGCTGCGGCCGACCCTCCAGGAAGTGAAAGAGCTGGCGGAGCAGTGCCGGGGCAACCTTGTGCCGATCTACCGGGAGGTGCCTGCGGACCTCGAGACGCCGGTTTCCGCGTATCTGAAGGTGCGGGAGGCGCCGTATTCGTTCCTGCTGGAATCGGTGGAAGGCGGTGAGCGGCTGGCACGCTATTCGTTCATCGGGACGAACCCGTACCGCGTGACGAAGAGCGGGGACCGCGAGGAATGGAAAGGCGACCCGCTGGTGCCGCTCGAGGCGGAACTCAGCCAGTTCAAGTTCGTGCCCGTGCAGGGACTGCCGGCGTTCACGGGCGGGGCGATTGGCTATGTCGCGTACGATGCCGTTCGGCACTGGGAGCCGAAGATGGCGCGGCGGCAAGCGGACCCGCTTGAGCTTCCGGAATCGATGTTCCTGTACAGCGATTCGATGATCGTGTTCGACCACCTGCACCACACGATGAAGGTGGTTGCGCACGTGCGGCTGGACGGGGATATCTCGGCCTCATACCGGCAGGCGGCCTACCGGATCGACGAGATGGCAGACCGGCTGGGGAACCGGCCGGTGCCCTTGCCGGAGGACGACATCGACGCGGTGATCCGCGGGAGCGGCAAGGCGGAATCGAATACGGGCCGCGAAGGCTACGAGATGATGGTGGAGCGCCTGCGGGAGCACATCATCGGGGGCGACATCATCCAGGCTGTGCCTTCGCACCGGCTGGCGCGGCATACCGGGGCGCACCCGTTCAACATCTACCGGCAGCTCCGGAAGGTAAATCCGTCGCCGTACATGTTCTTCCTGGACATGGGCGATTTCCAGGTGGTTGGCGCGTCGCCCGAGCTGCTGGTGCGAGTGGAGGACGGCATCGTGGTGAACCACCCGATCGCGGGAACGCGGCGGCGCGGGGCCACACCGGAAGAGGACGAAGCGCTTGCCGAGGAGTTGCTGAGCGACGAGAAGGAGCGCGCCGAGCACATCATGCTGGTGGATCTTGGGCGAAACGATGTTGGCCGGGTGGCAAAGCCGGGGACGGTGACGGTCGATTCGCTGATGCACATCGAGCGCTATTCGCACGTGATGCACATCGTTTCGAACGTTTCCGGGGAGCTGCGCGACGACCGCACGGCATTCGACGCGTTCCGGGCAGTGTTTCCGGCGGGGACACTTTCGGGGGCGCCCAAAGTGCGGGCGATGGAGTTGATCGCTGAGATGGAGCCGGAGAAGCGGTACGTCTACGGCGGGGCGGTTGGCTACGCGAGCTTTGCGGGTACGCTGGATACATGCATCGGTATCCGCACCTTCGTGTACAAGGACGGTGTGGCCTATCTCCAGGCCGGCGGGGGGATCGTGTACGACAGCGAGCCCTACGCGGAGTACATGGAGACGGTGCACAAGCTGAACGCGGTAATGCGGGCTATCGACCAGGCAGAGATTGCGGCCGCGGAGCCGCCGCAGGGCAGCCTGGGCTACGGCTAGGCAACCGGAGTAGCGACGATGACTGACCGGCGTCCGGATTGTGTGTATGGCATTTTGGCCCGGGATGGCCGCGTGTTCCTCCGCCGGCTGCCGGAAGGCTGGGGCTTGCCCGGCGGGACCTTTCCGCCGATGGCGGACCACCGGAAGAATGAGTTGCGCGGCCTGCTCTGGGATCAGCTGGGGATCGACGCCGGGAGCATCTGGGCGCAGGGGGCTTTCGACTACCGGAACCCGGACGAGGAGACCGAGCGCTTTTCGGGCTTCTACACGGTTTGGGAGTGGGATGGCGAAGTGCCGGAGGATGCCGGGGCGTGGGTAGGCGCAGCCAGCCTGAGCGAGTTCGACCTGCCAGCTTCCCTGCGCATCCTGCTGTTGAGTGTCCTTTCGATGGAGACGATGCGGACGTCATGAGCCAGCGAATTCGGAATGGTGCGATTGTGATCCGGGACCGGCGGTTGCTGCTTTTGCGGCATGGGCCGGCGGAGCCCTGGGAGCTGCCCGGCGGCGAGGTTCTGCCCGAGCACCTGGACGTGGACGAGGCGATGGACCAGATGCTGCAGGAGATCGGCATCCGCACGCCGGCGATTGAGGAGGACTTCGTCGAGACCGTTTACCTGCGCGACGAAAGCGGGCACGTGGTCTTCAACTTGTACGCCGCGAGTGAGTGGGATGGCGAGGTGGATGTCGAGCGTGGGACGGGGACGGGGACGGGATGGTTTGCGCTGGAGGAACTGGACGCTATCGCGATGGATGCGGCCGTGCGGGACACAGTGCTGACGCTCTTCGGCATGCGCGAGCGGCAGGACGACGCGGCGGAGATCCTGGCGGCGCTCAGCGCGAATGCGCCAGCGGCGGCTGCGGAGGCGCCACCAGCTTCCGGCCCGGCGAGCCGCAGGGAGGCGGGCCTCAACGTGCTGGGGACGCTCCGGGGGCGTGACGCGGCCACGGCGTTCGAAGAGATGCGGGAACAGCGGCCGGGGCTTGCCGAGGACATCGTGGATTTTGCGCTGGGCGAGGTGTGGTCGCACCCGGCGCTGGACCGGCGCACGCGGAGCCTGATGGTGGTGGCGATGCTCGGCGCGCAGGGGCGGACCGGAGCGCTGCGATCGCACCTGCGGGGTGCGCTGAACCACGGGGCGACGCCCGAGCAGCTTGTGCAGTCGATGCGGATGGTGGCGGTCTACGCGGGATTCCCGGCGGCCATCGAAGCGTGGGATGTGATGAAGGATGTGTTCGAGGAACGGGGCATCCCGCTCCCGGGGGGTGGACGATGACGGCGGTGTTCTGGGACCTGGACGACACGCTGATCAATACCTACGGTGCGCGGGCCCGGGCGTTGCAGGAAGCCTACGAACAATGCTGCGGGCTGAAGGCCGATGGCCGCGCGCTGTGCCAGCAGCTTGGCGGGGGCGGTGTCGAAGAGCTGGCGCAGCGGCTGCTGGGCGAAAACTACCGGCGCTTCGTCGAGATCTACCGCAGCCGGTATTACGGGCAGCCGCGGCCGATCGCGCCCTACGAGGGCGTGACGCCCGTGCTAGAAACGCTGATGGCGTCGAACATCCCGATGATCGTGATCACGTCGAAGGTTTCGTGGGGCGCAACAGAGGAGCTGGAACGGTGCGGGCTGCTACCGTACTTCCATTCGGTGGTGGGCGTCGATGACACCGCTCTCCACACGCCAGAGCCGGACCCGGTAATCGAGGCGCTCGACCGGCTGATGATCATCGAGCCGGAGAACGCGTTTGTGGTTGGCGACAGCGCCGAAGACATGAGCGCGGCGCAAGAAGCCGGATGCCGGTCGATCGCGGCGCTGTGGGGCGCGACGGCCGCGGCGGAAGTGCTGAACGCCGGGCCGGAGTTTGAGGCTGAGCAGCCGCTGGACGTGTTGCAAATCATCCGGGAAGTAGTGGCATCGTGATGGACGTGGACCCGGGCCTCAGCAAGGACATCCAGCATCTCGGCGTTCGCTTCTACCGGCGGGGTAGCGTCGACCTGATGCTGGTGCCGCTGATGGAGGAGACGGCGAGTTACACGATGCTTGCTGGCGACGGCTACTACCTGGTTACGCTGCTGGGACAGCCGGGCGCGGCCTATCCACTGAACCTGCGGTCAGCCGTGTCGCTGGACCCGGAGTATCTGGCCGAGAAGTTCCGGCTGGACCGGCGTGGCTTTGGCTACACGCCAGAGGAGCTATCGGACGCGCTTGGCGCGATTGCACACGACCTCGCGCTCGAAGAGAGGATGGACTGACGGGATGACGACGCTGCTGATCGATAACTACGACAGCTTCACCTACAACCTCTACCAGTACCTGGCGGAGATGGGCGCGGACGTGGTGGTGCACCGGAACGACCAGATAACCCTGGATGAATGCATCGCGCTGAAGCCGGACCACGTGGTGATATCGCCGGGCCCGGGGAGGCCGAAGGACGCGGGGATTTCGTGCGATGTGGTGCGGGCATTCGCGGGCAAGGTGCCGGTGCTGGGCGTGTGCCTGGGCCACCAGTGCATCTACGAGGTATATGGCGGATCGATCGACGGGGCGGGTGAGATCGTGCACGGGAAGACGTCGGTCATTTCGCACGACGGCAAGGGCGTGTTCGCGGACCTGCCACAGCCGCTGGAGGCAGTGCGCTACCATTCGCTGGCAGGAACGCCCGAGTCGCAGCCCGAAGAGCTCGACGTCACGGCATACTCAGACA
>SLAK01000364.1 GCA_007126855.1 Dehalococcoidia bacterium
GGCGAAGTGCTGGTGTTTACACCGGGACTTTTCCCGACGGTTGGTTCGCCGGAAGCGGAGCACTTCGACGAGATCTTCCGGTTCCTCATGATCCTTGGTGTCCCCGTGGTCGCCTTCGTCTTCACGATGCTGGGTTACAGCCTGTTCGTCTGGCGGCGGCGCGGCCCGACGCTTGAAGACGGCCCGCCACAGCGAAGCCACCACCTGATCCCCAAGTTGTGGCTGCTGGTGACCGGCGCGCTTGCGGTGTTCGTGATGATCCACCCGGGGCTCACAGGGCTCGCGAAGCTCCAGACTGAGCTCACGGGCTACGGATGGGGCGAGCGGGATACCGACCTGGTGGTGGACGTCACGGCCTTCCAGTTCTCCTGGACGATGGAGTACGTCGACTACGACGTGACGGTGAGCGTGGTACATGGGGGCGAACTGGTCCTCCCGGTGGACCGGAGTGTCCGGTTCGATGTGAATTCGACCGACGTCGTGCACTCGTTCTGGATTCCTGCATTCCGGATGAAAATTGACGCCATTCCGGGGCGGACAACGTACTTCTCGGTCACACCAGAAGTTGAAGGCGACTACGCAACGGACCAGGCCTACCGGGTGCAGTGCGCGGAGCTGTGTGGCGTGGACCACGGCGTGATGGATTTCCCGGTGCGCGTGGTTTCGGAAGACGAGTTTGAGCGCTGGATCAGCGCGCTGCAGGACGGAGGGTAGGGCGGTATGCATGCGGTAGGCACGATTAGCGGTGGCGTCGCCCTGAGCCTGATGGGCTTCTACCTGGGCATTGGCCTGACAGCGCTGATCCGGGCGCTGATCGGCTACGACCCGTGGCACCAGGAGCTGGCCATTGTCATCGGCTTTGTGTTCGGCCTTGTGGGCTGGCTTATGGGCATTGGCATGTGGAGCCAGTGGGGCCGCGAATGGTTTGGACTGAAGACCTACACCCCCCACATGGGCGGCTGGCAACGCTATTTCATGTTCAACCATGACCACAAGGTGATCGGGATCCAGTACCTGGTAACCTTCTCCGTCATCTTCTTGCTCGCGGGCTTCCTGGCGATGCTTATGCGGGCTGAGCTGGCACAGGCTGAATCGCAAATCCTGACCAATGCGCAGTTCAACAGCATCATGAGCCTGCACGGCATCATGATGGTGGCCGTGGCGGTCGCGGCCGTGATCGGCGGATTCGGGAACTACGCGGTGCCGCTGATGATTGGCGCCGACGACATGGCCTTCCCGCGGCTGAACGCACTGACCTTCTGGCTGGTGCCGCCGGTGGCGGTGTTGCTGCTGCTCACGCCCGTGATGGGAGGCCTGGAGACCGGCTGGACGGCCTATCCACCGCTGTCGGTGGTGACGAACCAATCGCAGGTCTTATTTAACCTGGCGGTCATCACCTTCGGCCTGACGTCTATCCTCGGTGGGCTGAACTTCATCATCACGATTATTTTCATGCGGGCGCCGGGCATGACCTGGGGCAAGCTGCCCATCTTCGTCTGGTCGATGTTCGCGACGGCGTGGCTGGCACTGCTCTACACACAGGGCTTCGCTGTGGGCCTGGCGATGATCCTGCTGGACCGCGTTGCCGGGATGAGCTTCTTCCGCGCGGTTGAGGGCGGCGACCCGCTGCTCTACCAGCACATCTTCTGGTTCTACTCGCACCCGGCGGTCTACATCATGATCGTGCCGGGATTCGGGCTGGCGCTGGAGATCATCAGCCACTTCGCCCGCAAGCCCCTCTTCGCGTACCGGTACGCGGTCGGCGGCTTCCTGGGCATCATGGGCCTTGGCGGCGCGGTGTGGGCGCACCACATGTTCACATCAGGCATGCCGAACTTCCTCCACGGGCCGTTCATGGTGCTGACGGAGGCGATCTCCATCCCAACCGGGCTGGTGTTCCTGGCGGCGCTGGGCACCATCTGGATGGGCCGGCTCTGGCTTACGACGCCAATGCTGTTCGCGCTGGCGGTGATCTTCAACTTTGCGCTGGGCGGTGTTACCGGGATTTTCCTGGCCGACGTGCCGACGGACATCCACCTGCACGACACCTATTTCGTGGTGGCGCACTTCCACTACACGATTGTGGGCGGCGAAATCTTCGCGATGTTCGCGGCGCTCTATTACTTCTTCCCGAAGATGACCGGGCGGATGTACAACGAGACGCTCGGCAAGATCCACTTCTGGTGGATGTTTGTCGGGTTCAACGTGACGTTCTTCGTGATGCACTGGCCGGGCATCCAGGGCATGAACCGGCGCATCGCCGACTACCCGGACAGCCTGGAGCCGGTGAACCTGCTCATTAGCCTGACGGCGTTTGCGCTCGGGGCGAGCTTCCTGGTGTTCATCTACAACATCATCAACTCGTGGATCCGCGGGCCGGTGGCGGAAGACAACCCGTGGGGCGCGCGGACGCTCGAGTGGCAGACCACTTCGCCGCCGCCGCTGCACAACTTCCCGCGGCCGCCGCGCGTGGTCGGCCATCCCTACGACTATGGAGTGCCGGACTCGGTGCACGGCGTGTTCGACGATGAACCGGTTCCACCCCCGGCGCATGCTCCAGCAGGGGCGCCCGCCGGCGGCGGTGGAGGTGGCGGCTGATGACTGGCAAGCGGACAGGCGGAAAGGAACTGCTCGTTAGGGGGCTGCGGACATGAGCATTTACAGGCTGGGCTTCATCGTCGCGATTTTGCTGGCGGTGCTGACGATTGTCGAGTTCATCTTTGCCGGCGAGGTAGATAACGCGACCTGGCGCTTCATCGGGCTGGCTGCGGCGTCGTTCGGGAAGGTGGCGCTGATCGTCTACTACTTCATGCACATCTACCAACTCTGGCGCGGGGAGGAGGCGCACTAAATGGCGATCACATTCCCCGAGACACATGCCACACATGACGATGCAGCCCGCATGCTGGCGATGAGGCGGGCCGGGCTCTGGCTCTTCTTCTTCTCGGAGACGATCCTGTTCGGCCTGCTGCTCGCGGCGCGCTTCTTCCTCACGGGTATCGAGGCGGAGCCGCTGGACCAGGAGGTGGGCCTGGCCATCACGGTCATCCTTCTCCTCAGCAGCGTGACCGCATTTAGCGGCGAGGTTGCCATCCGGAAGGGGCGCCAGAAGGCTGCGAGCTGGTGGTTTGTCGCCACGATCGTGCTGGGCTTCCTGTTCTTCGCAGGCGTGGCCTACGAATGGTCGATCGCGCACTTCTCGCGCGAGAACCCCTTCGGCACGGTGTTCTTCGCAATGACAGGCACGCACGCGCTACACGTGCTGAGCGGGCTGGTGATGTTCCTCTTGCTGATCCCGCACGTCATCAAGGGTAAGTTCACGCCGACGAACTACTGGGCGGTGCAGGCGGTGGTGATGTACTGGCACTTCGTGGACGTGGTGTGGGTGATTTTCTACCCGGCGCTGTATCTTGTTCAGGGAGTGGATTAGCGGAGTTGGGAAGGTGCTGAACAGGTCTGTCTTCCGGCCATGGGCGCTGTGGGTAATCGGTGGCGTGCTCTTCGCCTGGGGGCTGAGCATCGCCTGGTGGATGGTGATCGAGCCGATAGGGACGAGCGATGAGGTCTACGAGCTGGTGATCCCGGAAGGGACCGCAGCGGCGGTGGAGGCCGGGGAGGAGCCGCCCTTTATCCCCAACTCCCTGTCACTGGGGCGGAGCCGGGTGATGATGGTCTACAACGAAGACGTCGTTGAGCACCAGGTCGGGGCGTGGACCGTGCCGCCCGGTGGCGCGGCGGAGATCCAGGCGACTGACGGTGGGGACCAGATCACATGCACAATTCACCCGGCAGGGGCGATTGGCGTGGCCTTCGAAGAACGCCCGGCGTTCACATCGACGTTCCAGAGCGCGCTGATCCTGGGTATCCCGCTGGGCATCATCTTCGGCCTGGCCGGTGTTGTCGGTTCCAGGATCACGATGGACGACGAGCCGCCGGCCTAAGCCTCCACCTGCGCAACGGGACCGGAATGGTGGTGCATCATGCGCCAGGCGCCGTCTTCGCGCACGAAGACGTTGGTCGCGGCAAGGCCAGCCCCGGCGACGAGTTCGCGGCAGGTGACCACTGCGACATCTTCCCGGGTGAAGACGGACGCGCCACCGGCAACGATGCGCGGCTGCTCCGGATTTGCCAGGATTGCGCGCCAGCTTTCCATCACGGCGTCGCGGCCGCTGAGCAGGTTCCAGCCCGGGTGGATGCACCAGATTTCTGGTGCTAAAGCCCATAGAGCGTCCATGGCTTCGATGTCGCGGTCGTTGAAGGCACGGTAGAAGGCGTCGTTGGCGGCGAGCACATCGTGGTCCATGTGGCGCATGATAGCGGCATGGGTACGAAACCACCGCCAGCCGAACTTGCCGCGCTCACCGAAGAGATCATCGATTGCCGCCGCTGCCCCCGGCTGGTGGAGTGGCGGGAACGCGTGGCCCGGGAGAAGCGGGCAGCCTACCGCGACCAGGAGTACTGGGGCCGGCCGCTGCCCGGCTTCGGGGATCCGGATGCGCAATTGCTGGTGGTAGGCCTCGCGCCGGCGGCGCACGGGGGCAACCGCACGGGCCGCTTCTTTACCGGCGACCGGTCAGGCGACTGGCTCTACGAGGCCATGTGGGAGGCAGGCTTTGCGTCGCAGGCGACAAGCCGGCACCTGGACGACGGGCTGGAGCTGTGGGACGCCTACGTGGTGGCGGCATTGCGTTGCGCGCCACCGGAAAACAAGCCGACGACCGAAGAGCGGGACAACTGCGAGCCTTTCCTGCGCCGGGAGTGGGAGCTGTTACCACGGGTCCGGGTGGTGGTGCCGCTGGGCGGCTTCGCGTATGCGTCTGTTGCGCGGGTGAGCGGGCTGCGTCCGCGCCCGGCGTTCGGGCACGGGGTGGAAACGGCGCTGCCCACGGGCGAAATGGTGGTGTGTTCCTACCATCCGAGCCAGCAGAACACGTTCACGGGGAAGCTGACGCGGGACATGTTCGTGCGAATCTTCCGCCGCGCGCGCGAGATCATTGAAAGCGGGCAGGAGACATGACGCTTCCCTTCGGGCCACCGATCGAACCAATGCTTGCGAAGCTGGCATCCGGCATCCCCTCGCAGCCTGGCTGGCTGTACGAACCGAAATGGGACGGCTTCCGCTGCATCGTGTTTTTCGACGGCCGGGAGGCCTACTTGCAGAGCCGCGATTTGAAGCCACTGGCCCGCTACTTCCCCGAGCTGAAGGCCGGGTTGGAGAAGGCGCTTCCGGGGCCAGCGGTGCTCGATGGCGAGGTGGTGATCATGGGGCCGCACGGGCTGGACTTCGACGCGCTGCAGATGCGCATCCATCCGGCGGGTTCGCGGGTGACGAAGCTGGCGTGGGAGACCCCGTCGTCGTTTGTTGCCTTCGACCTGCTGGCTGAAGGCGACGAGGATATGCGGCGCCTGCCAGCCGGGGAGCGGAGGGAGCGACTGGAGCGCTACGCGCGGGATGTGGAGCCGCCGGCATACCTGTCGCCGGCGACCACCGACGAAGCCGTGGCGCAGGACTGGTTCACGCGCTTCGAGGGAGCCGGGCTGGACGGGGTGATTGCCTGGCCGGCGTCGCAGCGCTACCGGGCGGGGGAGCGCGCGCTGGCCAAGATCAAACACTACCGGACGGCCGACTGCGTGGTGGGCGGTTTCCGGTGGCTGAAGGACAACGAAGGGCAGGCGGTGGGCTCGCTACTGCTGGGGCTCTATGACCAGAACGGGGTGCTGCACCACGTGGGGCACACCTCGA
>SLAK01000431.1 GCA_007126855.1 Dehalococcoidia bacterium
AGGCCGGAGGATGCGCGGGCGTGGATCCTGGGGACGTTTCCGGGGGCGTGGGAGGACTTTCCGTTCGGGCCGGGGACGCGGGTGTTCAAGAACGGCAAGGGCAAGCTGTTTGCGCTGATGACGGACGAATCGGACCAGGCGTTCCGGGTGACGATGAAGCTGGGGCGCGAGGGTGCGGCGGAGGCGCTGATGCTGCCATTTGTGTCGGTCGCGCCCTACCTGGGGCGGCACGGCTGGGTGACGGTGCAGGTGGAACAGCCGCCCGAGTGGGAGATCGCCTGTGACTGGATCGCGACGAGCTGGGGCCTGGTGGGGCCCGGCAAGGCCCGCCGCTAGACGTATTGCAGGAGCTGGATGGCCAGGCCGGCTGTCTGCGTGCCGGGGATGGTCGCGGTGCGCGTGCCGGGGAGGACGCCGTCGGCGGGGTCGGTGCATTCGAGGCCGGCGTCGCGGGCCGCGGCGACGGCGGCGTCGAGGTTCGGGACTTCGAGCGCAACCATGGGGATGAGGCCCTTGGGGCGGGCGGCGACGGGGCTTTCGGGGCCGGAGGGGATGAGGAGTTCGAGGATGGCGTCGCCGGCCTTGAGCTGCCGGATGGTCATGGCGGGGGTCTGGACCTCGCCGGTGACGGGGACGCCCAGGGTGGTGGTCCAGAAGGCCTCGGCGGCCTGCGGGTCGGCGGGGATCATGGCCAGGTGGTCGAGCCGGGTAGCGGGAAAGCGGTGGTCGAAGAGGCCGCGGGCGCGGCGGGATTCGTAGCGGGCGGCTTCGTCCGCGACGTACTGGATGAGGCCGATGGGGCAGCCGGCCTGTGCTTCGGCGTCCGGGGTGGCGACGTCGGCGATCTTCGAGCCGTCGTCGCGGAAGGTTTCGCGGGTCTCGACCGGGATGCCTGCGGACTGGAGCGCCCTGACCGCCTCACCGAGCTCGGACGTGGCCAGGACGAGCCGGGCGCTGCCGCCGCCGGCCTCCATCGCGCTGATGTAGGCGCCGGCGCCGCTCTTCGCGGCGGCATCGCGGTCGTGGATGGTCAACAGCTCGACGTAGAAGTGTCCTTGCGGGCCGCCGAGGAAGAATACGCGGTTGGCGGTGCCACCGCCGACGTGTTCCATGCGCGGGGTGAGCGTGAAGCCGAGGCGTTCGAAGGGCTCGGCGGCCACTTCGAGGTTTGGGGTGACGAGGACGATGTGGTCGAGGGTGAGTGGTGTCACAGCCGGAGCCCGAGGAGTTCGCGGGTGAGGGTGCCGTCTTCGTGGACGGTGACGAGGACCCAGGTGATGCGGAGCTTGACGCGATTGCCAGGGGTCTCGACCCAGACTTCGTCGCCCTTCTCCCAGCGGTAGTCGGTATCGAGGGTGCAGAGGTGGTCGCCCTTGTTGCCGCCGAAGGCATCGGCTTCGTAGATGTCGGTTTTCATGGCGGGGGAAGGGTAGCACAGGGCGCGGTGACGGTGCGGGCGCCCGGGCGTCACTCGCCGGATCGATCGCCATGTGGGGCGCCCGGGATCACGGCGCCGATATCGCGGATGTGCTCGACGACGCGGTTGTCGACGGCGTCGCGTGCGGCGCGGATGGCGCTTGCGATGGCGCGGGCGTTGGAGCGGCCGTGGCCGATGACGACAACGCCGTCGATGCCGAGGAGCTGGGCGCCGCCGTGCTCGGTGAAGTCGAGGCGGCGACGGGCCTGGCGCAGGGCGGGCAGGAGGGCCAGGCCGGCGAGGCGCGTCCAGAGTTTGCTTTCGACGACGCTGCGGAGTTCGCTGAAGATGAGCTCGGCGACGCCTTCGCCGGTCTTGAGGATGATGTTGCCGGTGAAGCCGTCGGTGACCACCACGTCGGCGGCGCCGCTGACAACATCACGGCCTTCGACGTTGCCGACGAAGTTGAGGCTGGTTTCAGCCAGGGCGTCGTGGGTTTCCACAACGAGCGCGTTGCCCTTGGTCTGTTCTTCGCCGATGGACATGAGGCCGACGCGGGGGCGGGGGATGCCATAGGTGGCGTGCATGTAGCGCGAGCCAATGTGCGCCCACTGGACCAGGTGGTGGGGACGGCTCTCAGCGTTGGCGCCTATATCGAGCAGCAGGGTACCGTGGCTCTTGCCGTGAGGGATAACAATGCCGAGCGCGGGCCGGGCGATGCCCTTCACCCGCTTGAGCTGCAGCAGCGCGGCAGCCATGGCGGCGCCGGTGTTGCCGGCGGTGAGGAAGGCGGCGGCCTCGCCGTCGCGGACCAGGCGCATGGCCACGTTGATCGACGATTCCTTCTTTGCGCGGACTGCCTCGGTGGGGTGCTCGTCCATGCCGATGACTTCGGGAGCGTGAACGATACGGATGCGGTCTTCGGCGCTGCTGTTACGGCTTTTCCGGCGCTCGCGAGCCGCCTGGAGCTCGGCGCGGAGGGCGCTTTCATCGCCAACGAGGATGACTTCGACACCGTACTGGCGCACGGCTGCGAGAGCGCCTGCGACAGGTTCCCGCGGGGCGGCATCGCCGCCCATGGCGTCGAGTGCGATGCGAATGGTCATCCATCCATGCCCCGGGCGACCACGATCATGCGCTCGCTGTCGTTGGTGAGCGGGCCGAGGTCGTAGTCTCCATAGACTCCCAGGAGGCTGAGACCTGCGATGTGGAGCAGGTACTCAACTTCGAACCTGTAGGGATAGCGTAGCTGATGGACGGACTGGGAGCGGCGGACGATGCCGTCCTGCCCGGTGCGCTCGTAGCTGACGCGGAGGGTGCGTGTCTGGGCAGCCAGGTCGTCTTCGTGGATGTGCCAGACGTCGAGATGGGCGCCGTCCTCGAGCGGGCCGGAGAAGGCCATAATCGGCTGGCCGTTGGCGGAGGGGTCGAGCCAGAGCGCCGGGCCGGGAAGGTCGATGGCGAGCTGGCCACTGAAGTGCAACGCGGCGGCGAGGGCCCGCAGCGTGTCGAGCTGCTCCTGACCGTCGGCGCAGTAGAGGAAGACGTCGAAGGGAAGCAGGACGAAGCCGAATCGTCCCTGGTCGAGCGGGACTGTGGTGGCGGTACCTTCGAAGAAGGTCGCATCGAGGGCATCGTCGTCGGCGCGTTTGCGGGCGATGGCCAACATGGCCGGTGACGGATCGACGCCAACGACTTCGTGTCCGGAGCGTGCCAGGGCGAGGGCTATGCGGCCGGTGCCGGTGCCGATTTCGAGCACGGGGAGCTGAGTCCGGCCGGCATAGGAGAGCCAGAGCCCGATGTCGTCTTCGAGCCTTGCGTGCAGGAGATCGTAGTAGGAGGCGTCGGCAGCATAGGGGTCGGTCACCTCAGGATGCTATGGAGGGCGGTAGCGGTGGGTCAAACCGGCCGGCTTCTCCCAGGGGCTGCCGAACACCTAGGATGGTGAGGCTTGATGATTGGATTCGTCCTCTTCGCGCTCGGTCTCGCGGGCGTCGTGGCCGGCGCTTACCTGCTGGTGCTCGGGGCATCGCGGCTTGCCACGGCACTGGGCGTGCCTTCGGTGGTTGTCGGGATGACAGTGGTAGGGTTTGGCACGTCGATGCCTGAGCTGGTGACGAGCGCTATTGCTTCCTGGGAGGGCCACCCGGAGACGGCGCTGGGGAATGTCGTCGGCAGCAACATCGCGAATGTCGCGCTGATCCTCGGGCTTTCGGCGGTGATCATCCCGCTGGTGCCGGACCGGACCTTGCTCCGGCGGGAAGGGCCGGTGCTGATCGGCGTGAGCGCGGTGGTGGTGCTGCTGGGCCTGACCGGCGCCTTCGATCCCTGGATGGGCGTGTTACTGCTGGCCGGGCTCGCAGTGTTTCTCGTGGCCTCGTTCTGGTGGAGCCGCGATGAACCGGAGGTGGTCGTGGACCAGGTGGAGCACTTCCGGGAGCAGTCGGGGCTGGCCAGGGAGAAACCGGCCTGGCTTTCGGCGCTCTATGCCGTGGGCGGCATCGCGTTGCTTGGCGCGGGCGGGTACGCGCTGGTGGACGGCGCGGTGGACATCGCCGGCAACGTTGGGATCCAGGAATTCGCACTGGCGACAACGGTGGTGGCGGTGGGCACATCGCTGCCGGAGCTGGCGACCAGTCTGACGGCCGCGCTCCGCCGGGAGGCGGACATCGCGATTGGCAACGTGGTGGGGAGCAATATCTTCAACCTGCTGGGGGTACTGGGGTTGGCGGCCGTGATCGGCCCGATCCCGCTCACCGATGAAATGCGATGGTTGGACATGCCCTGGATGGCCGGGCTATCGGTGATTGGTGTGATGTTCGCGCGCCAGGGATACGCGCTGGGCCGGCAGGAGGGTGCGGCGCTGCTGTTCGCCTGGGTGGTGTACGTGGTGTGGCTGGTTTGGCGCTAACGCCAACAGTCGCCCGCTGCGGGGCCGTGGCATAGCATGACCGCAATTGATGCTCGCGTATCTTTTGTTCGTGCTTGGTTTGTTGGGCGTGCTGGCCGGCGCGCAGTTGCTGGTTTCGAGCTCTTCGCGGCTGGCGGCGATGCTCGGGGTGCCGCCAATCGTGGTTGGGCTGACCATCGTCTCCTTTGGCACATCGGCGCCGGAGATCGTGATTAGCGGCCTGGCTTCCTACCAGGGGCACCCGGAGACCGCGCTCGGGAATGTGGTGGGGAGCAATATTGCGAACGTCGGGCTGGTGCTGGCGCTGGCGGCGGTGATCTATCCGCTGCGCCCGGACCGGACTGTGCTCCGACGGGAAGGGCCCGTGATGGTGGTCATCAGCCTGGTGTTCCTGGCGGTGGCGTTCACGGGGGGCTATGAGCGGTGGCATGGCGCGGTGATGCTCGCGGTGCTCGCGGCGCTGCTGGTGGTTTCGCTGCGCTGGAGCCGGGAAGCGGGGCCGGGGGCGCTGGCTGGAGGCGTGGAGATCATCCAGGTGCGACCGCGGCTGAGCGTGTGGCGGGCCATGGGGCAGGCTGGGTACGCAGTTGTGGGCGTCGGCCTGTTGTTTGGCGGGGGGCAGGCGCTCGTTTCGGGCGCGGTGGACATCGCAGAGCAGTTCAGCGTGCCACAGTTCGTGATCGCTTCGACGCTGGTGGCGATCGGGACATCGGTGCCGGAGCTTGCGACGAGCGTGGTAGCGGCGCTCCGCAAGCAGGCGGATATCGCCGTGGGGAACATCATCGGCAGCAATATCTTCAACCTGCTCGCGGTGCTCGGCATCGCTTCGTTGGCCGGGGCGATCCCCGTGGAGGGTATTGTGCAGCAAGTTGATATGCCGGTGATGGCGGCCTTTTCCATCGTCGCTGTAGCGGCGGCGCGCTGGCGCTATTCGATGACGCGCTGGGAGGGCGGCGCGCTGCTGGCGGCGTACGTGCTCTACCTCAGCTTCCTGCTGGTGCGGTAGGTTCTTCAGTCTTCGCGCACGGGCACGAGCTCGGTGAGGATGCCGCCGGCGCTGCGCGGATAGAAGAAGGGCGTTTCGGAGCCTGGCAAATCGCCGCGGCCACCGCTGGTGAGGTCGATCTTTTCCAGCCCGCGCTCGCTCAGGAGCCTGGCGTCGGCGGCCGGATCGGTGGAGGCATAGCCGATGTGGTGGAGGCCGGGGCCGTACTTGCTCAGGCGGCGCCCGATGCCGCTCTGGTCGTCCCGCGGGATGAGCACTTCGATCCGTGTTTCGCCGAGGGCGACTTTGACAAAGAAGATGTCGGTGTTTTCCGGCGCGAAGTAGTTGCCTTCGGGGATGCGGGTTCTGCCGGCGTCGAGTTCGAAGCCCATCTTTTCGAGGAGGACGTTGCCGGC
>SLAK01000186.1 GCA_007126855.1 Dehalococcoidia bacterium
ATCTATCGCTCATCACAACCTTCTATAGAACATAGGTTCTATACGCCCACCGTGCAAACCCGTAACCCGGCTAAACGCGACACTCCGTGACGCGATCGCATCACCCCTCCCCGAACACCCGCGCCCAGTACGCATCTGTATAAAACTCCGCCGGCACGTTCTCCGGACCCGCCATGACCCCCGCCAGCGGGAACATCAGCGTCGGGTCCTCCGTCGCACGCTTGCGGATGCGGATGCGGCGCTCCAGCGCCTCCGGGCCGAATTCCGAATCGAGCGTCGCCAGCAGCTTCGCCGCGAACCGCAGCCGCCGCATCCGCTCCGCCCGCTCCTCCGCGTAGGGCCGGAAGACCTCCGGTGTCCAGTCCGCGTGCTCCTGCAGCGCCTCCGCAACGATTCGCACGTCCCGGAAGGTGATCGCCAGCCCCTGCCCGGTGATCGGGTCGTTGTGCCCGGCCGCATCCCCCGCCAGCACCAGCCCCTCCACGAAGGGCTCGTCCGTCCACGTGTCCTCGTTCGGGTAGGAATAGCACCTGCTAATCGGCCTCGCGTTTGCCAGCGCCTCGCTCTTCGGCACCGTGCGCAGGTTGAACGCCTCCAGGAAGCGCTCCTCCGCCCCGGCGCCTGCCAGGAAATCCTTGCGGTCGTAGCCATAGCCCAGGTAGAGCCGCACCCGGCCCTCGCCCTGCGGGAAGACCAGGAAATTAAACTCGCCTTCCGTGCCCTTCGTCTGCAGGTCGTCCGGCCAGCCATGCGCGCCTTCCACCAGCAGCCCGGAGAACAGATGGTGCGGCTCGTCGCGGTGCAGCTCGATGCCCGCCTGCGCGCGCGTCACCCCCGCGCGACCGTCCGCCCCCACGATCAGCCGGCACGCGACGCGGTACCCCTTGCCCTCGCACTCGAACGCGACCTCCGGCGCCGGCCCGGGCGAAACCTCCACCCCGCTCACACCGCGCAGCACCGTGGCCCCCGCTGCCGTCGCCGAAGCAGCCAGCGTCTCACAGGCCACCGGGTGGCGGATGCAGAGCGGCCCCGGCACCCCCGGCAGGATCGCCGTGAGGTCGCTCGCCGCTGCGATCGCCGCCTCCGGGTCCTCCACGTCATCGCCCAGGGTCACGTGCCTTCCGACGTGGTGCCCCCCGGCCTCCATCAGCGTCTCGTAGAGCCCCAGCCGCTTCACTTCGATAACGCCCCAGGGCGCGATCCATTCGCCGCGCACCCGGTCCGGGTATTCCGTCGTCTTCTCCAGCACCAGCACCGAACGGCCCGCGCGCGCCATCGCCGTCGCCAGCGCTCCACCAGCGATCCCGCCGCCAACAATCACCAGGTCATACCGAGATTCCATGCCGCGGAGTATAGCGAAATCGGGCTCCTGCGAACGACCTTCGCGTCGCCGGCAGCGCGGGCTCACTCCCAACGCCTATACTGCACCCATGCCCCGCCCGCAGCTCCACCCCGCAATCGACTGGCTCGTCGATCAGCTTTCAAACCTTCCGCAGGTCGACCGCATCATCCTCTTCGGCTCCCGCGCCCGCGGCGACGCCCGTGACCGCTCCGATATCGATATCGCCGTCGAAGCACCATCGGCAGACATCCGGGCCTGGGACCGCATCGCCGAAACCGTCAACCAGGCGCCGACGCTCCTGCGCCTCGACCTCGTCCGCCTCGACACCGCCGCTCCAGAACTGCTCGACGAAATCTCAGAGGAGGGCATCGTCGTCTATGAACGGCCACGCGTTGCAGCGCGACATTAACCGGCTCCTCGCCGCCGTCGAACGTCTTGAAGAAGCCCTCAACGAAGGCCTCGACAACCCTCTCGCCATCGACGGCACCATCCAGCGTTTCGAATTCACCTATGAGCTCATGTGGAAAGCACTGAAGCGGCTGCTGGAAGCTCGTGGCGCGCGCCACGCAACGCCCCGTGATGTCTTCCGCGCGGCATACCAGGCCGGCATGCTCGACGACGAACAGACATGGCTCAGGCTGCTCGACATGCGCAACAAAACCTCACATACATACAAGGAGTCCACAGCACAGGAAGTGTATCGGGGAATCCAAGAAACGTTCCCCGTGATCAACGAAACGGCGAGGAAAGTGCACCTGCTCGCGGCTCAAGAAGAACGCTAAGAGGACATCCCCATGCTCCCGCCTGCGGGAGCGATCCGGCGCGAGGACCTACCGCCGCCGGCTTCGCATCCAGTGCTCCACCTGCGTTGCCAGAAGGTCCAGCTCCCGCACGCGCAGGTCGTTGGTCCCAACCATCTCGAACAGCCACGATCGCGCATACGCATAGTTGAAGCCATAGCCCCGGTGGTAGAGCAGCTGCTCGATCTCGTCCCAGTCCTTCCGCCGGTTGAACATCGCCTTGCACACCACCAGGTCCTCCGCCGAGAGCACTTCGATGTGCGTGCCGGCGAAGGGCACCCGCTTCGTCCGCCGGGCCGCCGACTCCAGGAAGGGCAGGTCCTGGAAGAAGAGGTTCACCCGCACCGCATCCCAGCGGACGCGCGCCTGGCCGCTGTCGCGGGTGTCCCCGGCAACCGCCGCTGCGGCGAACGGCGGATGCAGCCGTCCCAGCGCCTCCAGCGCCCCTTCAGGCGCCGAAGCGGGCACGAAAATCAGCAGGTCGATCTCGCCCGCCGGCGCACTCCCCGTGTAGCAGGCGAGCGCCACGGCGTCGCCGAAGGCGAAGGGGATGCCGGCCGACTCCAGGGCTTCGCCCAGCGCGATAACTCTCGCCGCCAGGGGGTCACGCGAACTCGGCTCCTCCGCCGGTTCCGCACCCGGACGCACCTGCCTGCTCATGCCCCCATTTTACGCCCGGTGCGAGGGGAGCCGATCCCTGGCTCATGCCAGGCAGCGCAGCGGCTGGCCGCCGTTGTAGTCGACCATCTCCGCGAAGACCTGGGGGACATTCAGCGGAGCGCCCCGCGCCTCGCCGCGGAGCTCGCTATAGGCCCGGTGGAGGTTGCCCACGATGCGCTCCGGGTCGCCCAGGCCCGCGAAGTCGCCAAGGTCGGTCGACTTCGCCATCTGCAGCGGCGCAATTCCTTCGGAGAAGCCGTTGCCCGCTATCTCCTGCACGAAGCCCAGGTAGGCCCCGATCTCCTCGAACACCTCCGGCCCGCAGACCGGTCCGTGCCCGGGGACAATGGTCTCCGCGCCAAGCCCTCGCAGCACGTCCAGCGCCTCCAGCCAGCCCGCGATCGACCCCGCCATCGCGAACGGCGTCCCACCGTTGAACACCAGGTCCCCCGAGAACAGCACCTTCCGTTCGGGCAGCCAGGCCACCACATCGTTTGTTGTGTGCGCCGGCCCCACATAGATCAATTCAACCTTCAGATCCTCGATCCAGATCGTCATCCGGTCCGAAAAGGTCACGTTCGGCGCCACATACGGGACGTTGCCGAAGTCCCCGGTCGGGAACGCTGCCTTGATGGCGTCCAGGCTGCCCCGCAGCACCTCTTCGCGGCAGAGCTCGTGGCCGACAATCGCCGCCTCCGGCCAGAACATGAAGTTGCCGTGCGTATGGTCGGCGTGGCTGTGGGTGTTGATCAGCGCCTGCACCGGGTTCGCCGTCGTCTTCCGCAGCGTGTCGTGGAACGCGTGCGCCCGCTTCTCCGTGCCCGTGGTATCCACCACCACCACCGATTCGTGCCCGGCAATGAAGCCCGCATTGTTCAAGAACCACGTGCCGTCGAGCTGGATGTAGGCAAAGACGCCCGGGCTCACCTCTTCCAGCGATGGCGGCGGCAGCTTCGCCCGTTCCTCGATGATGCCGTGAGTCATGGCGCACCTCCTGCGAGCGTTAGACCGGCATTCTACCGTGCCGGCAACGGCAGGGTTCGGCAAGGCATTCCGGTCTGGCGCCGCTCAATCCCACTGCGGCTGCGCTTCGCCTCGCGCCTCGATCAGGTGCAGCATGTCCCGCGCGAAGCGATCGACCGCGTCCCAGTCCGTCAACTCGTAATCGCGCTTCCCGTCCGAGGGTTTGCCCCCGCGCCGGGCGATGGCCTGCATCACCTTCCGCTTCACGAAGCCGTAGTGCGTGTACTGCAAAGCGCCACCGAACATCGCCACCGCATCCGGGTGCCAGCCGCTTTCGCGGATGAGCTCCTCCACGTAGCAGCTCGCTGCTTCGCGCTCTGTTTCATCGCCAGCCGCCGAAAGACTCACCGAGAAGAACGCCGACGGTATCGTCGAAAGGTCGCCCGCGTGCCGTTTCACGTAGTCCCGCAGCGACCGGTCGTGGTGACCGATGTGGATCGCACCCCCGGCGATCACCGCGCCATAGCCCATCAAGCACTCCGGCGCTTCCTCGACCGGCAATAGCTCCACCGTCCTGCCGCCCTCTTCCTGGACCCGGGCGATACGCTCCGCGATCTCCCGCGTGTGGCCATCGTATGTGTGGTATATGACTGCGACCTTCATGCTTCCAACTCCTCGCCTCTGGAGGCGGCGCGCCGGGGCCCACCGCCGGCTCGCGCAGCCGGCATCAGCCCCCACTCTACCCACCCGCCGCGGCCAGCACGCCCATCCTGCCTTGCAATACAATTTCAAACCCTCCAGGTGTCCCCACCAACGGCCGAAGGGCCACAGTCACCCGCCCGCATCGTCCCATCTACCCCGCTATCACCCACATTGGTAGGCTTCGCTCCAACGGAGGTACTCACATGCGGTTCGTCATCTATGGCGCGGGCGCCGTCGGGGGCGTCATCGGCGCCCGGCTTCACCAGCACGGCCACAGCACCGTGCTCATCGCGCGCGGCGCCCACCTTGCCGTCATCCGCGAAAACGGCCTCACCCTCCGCACACCCCACGAAACGACGACCTTCGACATCCCCGCGGCAGCATCGCCGGCAGAAGTTGACTGGCAGCCCGGCGACGTCGCCGTCCTGGGCATGAAGAGCCAGGACACCGTCGCCGCGCTCGAAGCCCTCCGTGAAGCGGCCGGCGACGCCATCCCCGTCGTCTGCTGCCAGAACGGCGTCGCCAACGAACGCATGGCCCTCCGCCGCTTCCCCAACGTCTATGGCATGGCCGTCATGCTGCCCGCCACCCACCTGGAGCCCGGCGTCGTCCAGGCCGATTCCCGCCTGGCTACCGGCATCCTCGATACGGGCCGCTACCCCGCCGGCAGCGACAGCGTCGCCGCCGAAGTCTGCGCCGCCCTCGATGGCTCAACCTTCAGCGCCGTCCCCCGCGACAGCATCATGGACTGGAAACACAGCAAGTTGCTCTCCAACCTGAACAACGCTATCGAAGCCATCTGCGGCCCCGGCACCCGCATCCGCGAAATCACGCAGGCCACCCGCGCCGAAGCCGAAGCCTGCTACCGCTCCGCTGGCATCGCCTGGATCGACCCCGACGCCTATGTCGAGCGCCGCAAAGGTCTCATCGAAGTCAACCCCATCGACTTCAGCGGCCGATCCGGCAATTCCTCCTGGCAGAGCCTTGCCCGTGGCAACCGGAGCATCGAAGCCGACTACCTGAACGGCGAGATCACGCTCCTCGGCCGCCTCCACGGCATCCCCACCCCCGCCAACGCCGCCCTCCAGCGCCTCGCCAACCGCGTCGCCCGCGAAGGCCTCGAACCCGGCGCCATCACCGCCGAGCAGTTACTGGCCGAAGTCGAGACGGAGCGCGCAGCCGCCCCCGCGTAGCCGCGGCCCCCAGTGGCCGCGGGGCGTGCGCAAACGTTCCCACCATCGCGTCGGGGAATC
>SLAK01000038.1 GCA_007126855.1 Dehalococcoidia bacterium
CCGGGGTCGAGTGAGCCGAGCCCGGGCGTGTCGATGAGCGTCGCCGTGGAGAGCTTGCTGGAAGGCCAGCCGATTTCCAGCCGCTCAAGGTCTTGCGCGGCGGGGCCAGGGTCTATTTCGACCGCCGCGTCGCCCTTGCGAAAGGGCAATGCGATGATGCGCCCGTCGGCCGTATGCCCCTGGACGCTGTACGACGGCGAGTAGCGGTACCAGCTGACGATCCGGGTAAGCTCGCCGGTGTCGGTTGGCGCGAGACGTTCGCCGACCATCGCGTTGACAAGGGTGCTCTTTCCGGCTTTCACGCGGCCTGTGATGGCTATCCGGAGCGGACCGTGTAGCCGGCGCCGGATGGCGTCGGCGCGGGCGGCGTAGCCGTTTTCAAGTTCCGTGGTGAGGTCGCCGCAGACCGCAGCCAGGCGTGCTGCCAGCGAAGTCGTGGTCATGACGAGCTGGCCTGGAGCGCGCCAATCCGGGCGTCGACGGACTTCAGCGACTGGAGGTCCTTGCGCAGCACGGCCAGGCGCGCTTCCCGCGCGGACCGGGTCTGCCGGAGGCTGGCCTCCAGGCTTTCCGCCGCCGTCGCGCAGGTCCGGATGCTTTCGCCAATGCGCTCGGAGAAGTGGTCGCGGAGCTGCCGCTGCAGGTTCCGGGCGAGGTCCCGCATGGACTTTGAGGTTTCGAACTGGACGTCGTCGAGGAACTGGCGGACGGCGTTGCGTGCCTTTTGCCGGCGCTGGGTTACCTGCTTCTTGCGCTCGTCGAGGAGGCCCTTGCCGCCGAATACCGCGCCGATGCCGACCAGCATGGTCGTGGTTAGCGCGAGTCCTGCGAGCCCCCCCAGCATGCCGAAGACCAGGATGCCGCCCTGCGCGCCCCGCATTGCCGCCCATGTCGACGCTGCCGCCTCGCCAAAACTGGTGGACCCTGGACCGGCGCCGCTCCAGAAACGGGCGATGTCGTCGGGCGTCGCCCTGCCGAGCACCGGGTCGAGCCGGAGATCGTCCTCGCGCAGCAGCTCAATGATCGCGGCTGCCGTTTCGTCGGTCCCGGCCTCCAGGTCACGTATCAGGCGGCTCACGGCTTCGGCCATGCGGTCGCGAATGTCCGCAGCCACGCCGTCCCAGGTGTTTGCGGGGTCGGTGTTCTCGAGTGTCTCGTCCGCATCGCGGCCTGCCTGCCGCACGCGTTGCCGGAAGCTGTGCTCCGCGTCAGCGAGCATGTCTGCGAAGCGGTCGTTGAGGACCAGCTGCCAGCGCGCACTGCCGGAGCGCAGACGCTCGAGCCGTTCCTGCTCTTGCTCAAGACGCTGGAGCGTTTCATCGACGCTCTTCTGGTCGGCTATTCCGGCCTCCTCGGCTGAAAGCGACGCAAGGAGCTGGCTGACGACGAAGCGCGCTTCGCTCAGGGCGCGGCTGGCCGCGGTGGTCCGCGATGGATCCAGTACCTTCTGTCCGATGAGGTCGAGGAGTGCGGGAAAGCCGCTCTCCTGGTTGAGGGCGCTGTCGCCGCGGCGGAGCGCTACGGCGCGGATTTCCGCGGATACGGCGACGATCGCGGCATCCATGCCTGCATTGGTGATGCTCCTCCGGTCGATCTCCAGCACGCGGCGCCAGTCCGGGAAGAGGTCACACTTCGAGAGGACGACAATCACCGCAGGGCAGGCTTGCCGGGCCCGTTCGAGGAAGCTGAGTTCTGAGCTGGTCAGCGGCGACGAAGCATCCGTGACAAACAGGACGGCATCCACCGCCTGGAGGTAGGCAAGGGTCAGGCCGGTGTAGCCAGGGCTCAGCCCGCCGACTCCGGGCGTATCGGCAAGGGCGACGCCGTTGGCCAGGAAGCCGTTGGGGAGTTGCACGTCGACGAGGGCAATGCGGCCGCCGGCGGAGTCCTGCTGTTCAGTGACCAGCCTGGGCACCATCTCGAGCGGGAAGACCTGCGGAGTCGCGGATTCCGGGGAATCACGCCAGGCGGTGACAACGGGCTCACCGTTGCGAAGGAGGGTGACCGCTGCCGTGGCAATGTCGTCGTCGACCGGACAAATGGGTTCGCCAACGAGGCTATTGATGATCGAGCTCTTGCCCTGCTTGAACTCGCCGACGACGGCGATCAGCGTGTATGGCCGCGAAATCCGCTCCCGCGCGCCGGCCATGCGGTGGGCGAGGTCGGGCCGGTTCGACCGTTTCGCCAGTTCGACGATGGTCGCGAGCACATCCGAGGTCACAGCCGGGAGATCGGTAGCAGGCGATACCGTTGTCATGTTGCGGGACAGAATACCATCATCTATTGCGAGTCTCGGCTAGAATACTGCGAAACCGTCATGGTTTCCTCACGGAGGGGGCATTCCTTGAGCTACGTCTTGGGTATCGACCTCGGCACGACATATTCCGCGGCTGCTGTTGACAGCGATGGACGGGGCGAGGTGTTCCAGCTTGGGACTCGCGGGTCGGTGATCCCGTCAATTGTCGTGCTGCGCGCCGATGGCGAGATCCTCACCGGCGAGGCGGCCGAGCGGCGCGCGCAAAGCGAGCCCACCCGCACAGCACGAGAGTTCAAGCGCCGCCTGGGCGACCCGGCGCCGCTCATCCTGGGCGGCACCCCGTATGGCGCGGACGCAATCATCAGCCTGCTTTTGCGGGCGGTTGTGGCGCAGGTGGCGCAGCAACGTGGTGAGCCCCCGGCGTTGATTTGCATAACGCATCCGGCGAGCTACGGACCGTACAAGCTCGATCTGTTACGGCAGGCGGTGCGCCAGGCGGATTGTGAAGATGCCACCTTCCTGGCCGAGCCTGAGGCGGCAGCACTGCACTACGCGGCGCAGGAGCGAGTGGAGCCAGGCACGATCATCGGCGTCTACGACTTCGGTGGCGGGACCTTCGATGCCGCCGTGCTGCGGAAAACCGACGAGGGTTTCGAGATGCTGGGGCAGCCGGAGGGCCTTGAACGCCTGGGCGGCATCGATTTCGACGAGGCCGTCTTCCAGCACGTGGCGCGCTCGCTCGGCGGGGCCATCGAGGGGCTTGACCCATCCAACCCGGCGGCGCAGGCCGGCGTGGCACGCCTGCGCGAGGAATGCCAGCGCGCCAAGGAGGCGCTCTCGGACGACACCGAAGCGGTCATCCAGGTGCTGCTGCCAAACGCCCAGTCAGAGGTGCGCATCACGCGCGGCGAGTTCGAGTCGATCATCCGGCCGCGCGTTGGCGAGACGGTTGCGGCGCTCGAGCGTTCGGTGCGGAGCGCAGGGCTGACCATGGATCAGCTCGACCGCATCCTGCTGGTGGGGGGCACGTCGCGCATCCCGCTGGTGGGCGCGCTGGTCCAGGAGATGACCGGCCGGCCGATCGCGCTTGACGCGCATCCGAAGCACGCGATTGCCCTTGGCGCGGCGTCCGTGGCGCGGCGGCGGCTGGAGGCTGACCCGTCGCTCGCAGCGCAACCGACAGCTTCGACCGCGCCGGCTGCTGCAGCCGCGGCTGCCGCAACGCCCGCGCCAGAGCCTGAGACCAGGGTTGAGCCCGGCGCGCCAGCTCATCCTGCCGCACCGCCTGTTGCTGCCACCTCTTCGACCGCAGTACCTCCGGCGACGGCCCCGCCAGCTGCCGCTGCGGCCGCAGATGTGCGTGTGCAACCTGGCGCTCCCGCTGTGTCTGCCCAGGCTGGTAAGGACGCTGATGGTTCTGTAGATGTAGCTACTGCTGCGGCGACTCCGTCCATGGCCGACGCGCCTCCGTCCCGGCCGCCGGGTCCGCCACGCTCGCGAATGCGGATGTACCAGTTCGGGGGCGGTGCGGCGGTGGTGGCCGTGCTTGTCGCCGCGGGCGCGTTCTTTTTGCTTGGCGGGGGCGACAGCGAAGGCGCCGGGAACGCGAACCCGACGAACACCCCCACCGTTGAGGGCGTATCGACCTCGTCCTCGGAGTTGGAAGTGGTGACGCCCACGGCAGGGCCCACGAACACCCCGACCGTCCCGCCGCCGACGGCCACGCCGACGCTGGCGCCGAACACCTCGCGCATCACCGATGTCCGCGTCGCGGCCGGGCGCTATGAGGTCGAATTTGAAACCGCAGGCTTCGCGCCGGCGGTGCCCGGTCAACACGTCCACTTCTTCTTCGACACGGTGCCGCCCGAACAGGCGGGTGTCCCCGGCGCGGGGCCGTGGATCCTCTATGGCGGCCCAAGTCCGTTCACGCAGTATTCCCCGGCGGACAGGCCGGCAGGCGCTTCGCAGATGTGCATCCTGGTCGCGAACCCGGATCATTCGGTGAACCAGGGGACGGGCAACTGCTTCGACCTGCCGGACTAGTGCGCATCAGGAAAAGGGAAGAGGGGCCGGTTCCCTTGCCCGGGGGTGGGCGCCAAAGGTTGGACGGAGAAGGGGCGATTTGTGCAAATCACCCCTTCTCCCGGAAGTCCCTTTTTCGGTCGCCGGCCTGCGTCACCGACGGCTAGCGGATATGTACCTCCGAGTTTCCGCCGTCAAGTGGCGCCTCCGGGAAGTGGTCGCCTTCCCAGCCGCTGGCCACGATGAGCCTGCCATCGTCACCCCACAGGGCGAAGCCGATGTCTGCCGTGTCGCCGATGTCCGTCACGCGGATCTGCAGGCGCAGCCCGCTCTCCAGCTCAGTGCCACGCCCGCGGCCGCTGCGATCGATGAGCGCTGCCCGAGCCTCCACGTGCGCGATGCCGTCGATGTCACCCTCGCCCGGCAGGACGCCGAGCGAATCGTAGCTGGTGGCTTCGATTTCGTAAGAACGCCCGTCCATTTCGAACCGGAAGCGCGCGTTCCCGCGGAGCGAGCTCAGCCTGGGGTTGCCCCACTGGACGTTCAGGTTCACGTCCGTCCGGCTGTCTGCGGAGTACGGCGCCTCCGTGGGGTCGGTATGGAAGTAGCCGCCGCCGGTCACGAAGCTGCCGTTAGGCCGCTGCACGGTGATGACCGTGGGTTCGGTGTCCTGGAGCTCATTCGTGTACCAGCCACCGACCACGACGCGCATAGCGACGGTGTCCATGTCCTGGCCGTCGTCGAGCGTGACGGTCGCGTCACAGGCGGCAACGCCGACCAGCTCGTTGGATTCGAAGACGTAGGCCACATCCTCAGTAGAGCAATGCTCAATACCATGCTCGTCGACGAACGAGACGGTGGCGTTCGCAATGTCGCCCGGGTACTCGTCGTGGTGCGGGCTGTCGTCCACGGCCGTGATGTCCCGGACCACCGCGCGAAGCTCGACCTCCATCTCACCGTCGTGCAGGTCCGGCGATGAAACGACGGTCGGGCCGACATACCGTGCTTCGGCGTCCTCCGGAAGGACTTCCACTTCGACCTTCGTCGTCGAAGCGCCGGTGTCGTCATCGACAACTTCGAACTCGATGGTGTAGTCGCCGGGCGTCACGCCGGCGATGCCGCTCACGGTCCAGGTGCACTCCTGCCGGGTGTCCGGCGGGAACGTCCCGGTGACCGCGTCTTCTTCACCGAGGGCAATGCAATCGCCAACCGACCACACGAGACCGTCCGGCACCCCGGGCGTCCAGTCGTCCCCACCGTCCACCTGCCACCGCTTCGAGGCCGTGAGCGTTTCGCTCCACTCCCCGGTCTCCTGGTCGACGTAACCAACCACATCGGTCGCGGTCAGGACAATCTCGACGATCGGGTCGCTGTACTGGACCTTCTGCTCGTCCATATTTGTGGCGACTTCCGGCGGCACGTTCAGCACCCG
>SLAK01000151.1 GCA_007126855.1 Dehalococcoidia bacterium
CACGAGCTGGGGCGCGTTTTCCGATATCGCCAGCTCTTCGACAGTGGCTGCATGGAGCTTTGCTACCTCATCGGATGAGACCGCGTCCTCGACCAATTGCTGGATCAGGTCCCTGACTTTGAGTAACAAGCTCTCGTCTTCGGAGACACAGAAGTCCGCAAGGTACTCCCTGTAACGCTGCGCAAACTCCGGGTGCATGACTTCCCCAGTATGCACAGGTTTGCTTTCCACTTGAAGCCACGACGCCGCCATGCATCAGACCTTTCGCAGGACCCATGATGCATGGCCGTGTCTGTTCGAAATTCACCGTACTCAGGGGTGCGGCGCTAAGACCCGTGTTCGATAGCCCCCTCAGGCTCTTACGCCGGCAAAGCCTCGCTGCAAGGCTGCGAGGCGAGGAACCGGTCGCGGATGACCGCATAGCACTCGCAGGATGCCGCTTCCAGGCCCGCCCGATCGGTGATCGTCATTTCGCCGCGCTGATAGCGGATGAGGCCCGCAGCCTGAAGCGCTTCCGCGGCGAGCGTTACACTCGGCCGGCTTACCCCGAGCATTTGCGCCAGGAATTCGTGGGTGATGGGGAAGCGGTCACTCCCTGATTGGTCATGGGTCATCAGCAGCCAGCGAGCGCAGCGTTCGTTAACATGGTGCGCACGGTTACAGGCCGCCGATTGCGCCACCAGGGCAAGCATCACCCCGCTGTACCGCATCATGATGGCAGCGAGGCCACCGCCGCGTGCAACTTCCAACAGGAAGTCGGCGCTCGTCATGCGCTGCGCTTCTCCGGGAACCTGCGAGATGAGCGCCATATTCGAATCGCCCGAGCTTAAGAAGAGCGGGACGGCCGTGGTGCCTTCGTGGCCCACAGTCGCGAACTCAATCATCATCCCGTTTTCCATCACGGTCAGTACCGAGATGATGCCGCTCGTTGGAAAGTAAACGAAGTCGGGCGGATCCCCGGCCTCCTGCAGCGTCTCGCGCATGCGGAGCGGATGCGGGGTCAGGAGAGGGCGGATGTATTCCTCGTACTCACCCGGTTCGACGGCCGCGAGGATCAGATTGAGTGGGCGCTCGACAGATTGCAGGGCATTCATGGACTCCGGCTTTCGTTCAGAGCTCAGCCGCTACACCTATCACCCTGTGCTAATCAGTATAACATAGATCGATGGCCCCGGTGTAGTATTATTACCGTGAATAACTGGCAGAAATAATCACATTGTACCGCGGAGTGGCCGTCACCATCTCGATGGCTCCAACTGCCCGCCATCCGATGAGCGTTGCTCGGCCTCGCTGATGGTAGCTACATCGAGTTGGAAGTTCATTCGACTGACGGCGGCGAACCCCGGAAGTCCCCTACCGCCGGCGCCGGCTACTGCCGCTCAAAGCGGTTCCGTGGGCCTCGCCTCCAGCCGCCCGGCCAGCATCACGCGCCCGGCGACCATGCCGGCGGCAAACGCGACCACGTGAAACGCTGGCGTCAGGTTCTGCAGTACGATGTACCAGGCCATCACTTCCCACGCAGCGAACAGCGCGATCCAGGGCATCGACGACCGTGCCCCGGCCGCATAGGCGCCCATCAGCCCGAAGCCACCGGCGCTGCCGCCCCCATAAGCGCGGTCCCAGGCCCGTTCGACAATCGTCGCGTCGGGCGCCAGCGCCTGGGCGGCATGGATCATCGCCGCCCCACCAATCGAGCCAGCGATTGACGCCGTCCAGAAAATGGCCAGCGTGCGCCCGGCCCCCAGGCGCCGTTCCAACGGGATGCCGAAGAACAGCACCAGCCCGCTGACGAGCAACACCTGGCTGAGCGCGGTATTCAGCAACGGCCCCACCGCCAGCCCGGGAAGCAGCGTGAAAGGATCGGCCAGGTCGGTGACGTAGAAGAAAAACAGGCTCTCGTCGCCTCGTGGTGGCCGGTCGAGCAGGATCGCCGAGATCCAGGAAGGGAGCAGCACCAGCAGCGGCACAACCGGTACCCGGCCGCCGGGAAGAAGGAGGTTCTCAATGGGGGCCGCACGCAGTCGAGTGAGCCATTGCATCATGCACCAGGGGACCGGGCCGCCGGCCGGCTCTTCCCGCATTCAGCCTATCGAGGCCCGCCCGGGCCTGTCAGCGCGCGGCCATGCGGGTGGGCAAAAAAAGCCACGGGCCCCGGCAATACTGCCGGGACCCGCGCATTGCTGGCGGCTACAGCCTGCCGGTTAGGTCCGGCGACGATAGCCAAGGGCGAACATGGCGCCACCCGCGAGGATGATCACCAGGCCGGTCATGCCGACCGCGATCGCCGTGTCCGAGCCCGCTGCAGCACTCACACCGGAACCAGCGTCCGGGGGCAGAGGCGCGACCGGCGTCGGCTTCACGACCTTCGGCGGTGCGGGCGGAGGCGGCGGCTTCGGCACAACAACCTCGACCTTGGCCTGGTTGTAGAAGCACACAACCACCGCGCCGTCTTCGGGCACCGTCACGTTTGCCGCGGCGCCGGCGTACTGCGGCTTCGCCGGGCAGTGCGCGCCTTCCGCCACCACCGACCAGCCCTTGATGTGGTAGCCCGCGCGAGCGTGCTCGGTCACGGTGTACGAACCGGGCGTCAGGCCAGGCAGTATCGCCGGATCCGTCGCGCTGAACTCGACATGCGGGTCCACGCCGCTGACCGAGGCAACGAAGACATCGTACGGATTGCCACCAATGTTCACCTTCTCGATGACGAGCATGCCGGTCGGAAGGACGGCATCCACGCACTCGCGGTTGAAGAAGTGCACATGGACGGTTTCGTCGGCGCCGAGGCTGAAGGTATCGGTCTCGGTGCCGAACGAAGCCTGCCCCACATTCTCGCTGAAGCCCCAGAGGGTTTCGAACTGGGCGCCGGGGTCCTCGCAGGTCAGCGCTGAGCCGGTGACCTCTTCGACGCTGTAGTCACCAGGCTTCAGCTCCTCGAACTTGACCGAACCTTCGCCATCAAGCTGGCGCTGGTGCGGGTCAAGCATCGAACCGAGGGACACCGGGCTTCCACCACCGACCATGTCGTAGGCGTCGTGCTCACCGTGGAGCTTGAAGATCCAGGGCCGGTGCGCGGCCACATCACCGATCTCATGCTTCACGACGACGATCTCGCCCTTCTTGACCTCGACCGGGATGTCCTTCTTGACGTTGTGGAAGACGCACTTCGTCTCGTGGCTGGCCACGACGGTCACCGGATAGTAGCCACCAACGGGGCTCACTGGCTTGCCGTCGCAGACCACGCTCTTGAGCTCCCAGCCCTTCGGCGCCGTCTCCTTGATGCGGTAGCCACCCGGTGCGACCTGCTTGCTCCACTTGTCGCCGCTTCCCAGCTTGAAGGAGGCGAACGGCTTGCTCTCGTGGCGGACCTTGAAGTCGAACTTCGCAGCCGTTGGCTTGTCCGTCTCCTTCTTGATGGTCAGGACGCCCTTTTTGGGCTCCTCCACAATCTTCTTGTTGTAGAAGCAAACGCGGGTCTCCCCATCGGGCTCGACTGTGGCGGTGGCCGTCGCGCCGGTGCTGGCCGGCTCAGCAGGGCACTGCATGTCGCCGTCAACAACGGCCCAGCCCAGGATCTCGTAGCCTGCGCGCGCGTGCTCGTTGACGGTGTAGTCGCCCTCGACCAGCCCCGGCAGGACAGCCGGGTTTTCCGCGCTGAAGTTGACGGTGTCGACATCGACGACGGTCGCCGTGAAGACGTCCGCGGGGTCGCCACCGATGTTGACCTTGTCGATGATCAGCATGCCTGTCGGCAGGACAACCGCGTCATCGAAAGCCTTGTTGAAGAAGTCGACGCGCTCCGCATCGCCTACAGCAGCAGTCTCCGAAGAAATCCTGTCACCGCCATTCAGGCTGTACTGCGGATAGCCAGGAGCATCACCCGGCCAGCCCGCAGGCCGGCCAACCGGCGGCGTCCATTCCACGACTTCCACGTTCTCCGCCAGGTAGGGGATTACCAGGTCGACGCATTCGGTGTCGCCTTCGAATGCGGTGATCCCGATGTCGAACTGCTTCACGCCATTCCAGCGGATGTCGAAGCGGAACTCGCCGCCGTGAGTCACGCCGTCCATGTTGTCCTCAACGGTCTTGCAGACCTGGAGGTCCCGGGCAATCGCGCGGTTGAAGAAAGTCACCGTGTCAGACTCGCCCAGCGGCGCCGTCTCACTGGAGACACGCTCCTGGCCGGGGAGCTGGTATTGCGGATAGCCCGGAGCATCGCCCGGCCAACCAGCCGGCCGCGCTGGCGGCATCCACTCGACAACTTCGACGCCGGCTGCATTGCCGGGCACTGTGGCCGTCACGCACTCCTCCGGCCCGCCTTCAACGACCGAGATGTGGACCTGGTCGTGAATCACGCCACCGGAGCGCACGTCGAACGAGAAGGTACCGGAGTAATCAATGCCATCCTCGTTGTCCTCGAGGACCTTGCAGACGTCGATCTTGCGGTCTACGGGGACCGCCTTGTTGAAGAAGTCCACCAGCGAAGCGTCGCCGACAGCAGCCGTCTCCGAGGAGATACGGTCGCCCTCATTCAGGCTGTACTGCGGATAGCCATCCGCATCGCCTGGCCAGTCCGCCGGCCGAGATGTCCATTCCACGACCTCGACGTTTTCCGCGTCCGCCGGGACGGTCACCGTCTTGCAGTCGGTTTCGCTTTCGAATGCAGTGATCCCGATGTCGAACTGCTTGGCCCCGTCGTAGCGGATATCGAAGCGGAATTCGCCACCGTGCGCCACGCCGTCGTTGTTGTCCTCGACGGTCTTACAGATGTCGATCTCCCGGTCCTTCGGCTCGGGCAGCCTGTCGTAGAAGACACAGGTAACCCTCTCGCCAGCTTTGACATTAACCGGCTGCACGGACCAGAAATTGGTCGTGTCCATGATGTCGCCGCCAGTGAAGACCTGATTGTTGTCGCACTTAACCTTGTACAGCTCCCAGCCGTGCGGCTCTGGCGGCTTCACCGTCATGTCCCGCTTGTCCTCGATCAGCCGGTATCCACCGGGCTTGACCTTCAGCGGGTCGCTGGCTTCGCCGTCGCCAAGGTTGTAGCTCGCAATCGCTCCCTCGCTCACGGGCGCGATGCGGATGTTGAACTTCTGGACCGTCGGCGTGTCCGTCTTCTTCTTGACGATCAGTTCGCCCTTCTTGGGCTCAACGACCTTTTTCTTGTTGGTGTACTCACAGACGACCGGCTTCTTGCCCTTCTCAGGGATCGTGACTGTCGCGTTGCCGTGCCTGTCGGGGCCACTGGCCAGCGGCAGGCGCTTACCATCGACGCGGCACACCAGCTTCTCGAACTTGAAGCCCTTCGGGCCCTTCTCGGCAAGGCCGTAGGTCTGACCGTTCTTCACGGTATGCTGTACTTGCGCGGTGCCGGAGGCGATCGTCTTTCCGTCGGACTTGATGTAGAGCGTCCAGTCCTGCGGGTTTACGTCTTTGGTATCGCGCTTCTTCACGATCAGATCGCGCTTCTTCGGCTCAGGCTTAACACCCGGGCAGTAATCGGAGATGACCAGGCCGCCACCGGGGCCGGCGTCTCCACCGAAGAGCTTGATCTTCGCGGTGAGCTCGTCGAGCTCGAAGAATGGCGTGTAGAAGTGCCAGACATTCGCCACAAGCGGCGGACCGGGCGCATATGTACCGGAACCCGTGCCACCCAGGACG
>SLAK01000334.1 GCA_007126855.1 Dehalococcoidia bacterium
CCGTTGCCTGTGGCAAAGGCCACCACGCCAAGGAGGATGACTCCCGAGGCCACGAGCAGCACGATGCCGAGCGCGGCAAAGCGCAGCCGGCTGTCGGGCCGGGCATTGATGGGGCGTTTCGGTTGCTTGCGTTTCTGGCGTTTGCGGGCCATGGGATACCGCAGACGAGGCTATCACCGGCACCGGAGCCGAACCAGTGACACGGTTGCCTTGGCTTTCCCCGGCGCGCCGGCCAGCCTGATGCCATCACGCGACAGGAGTCATCGCAGCAATGGAACAGGAACACGACCACCCCGGCCAGGAGCAGGTCACGCCGGAAATCATCGACAGCACGCAGGAAGCCGCCCCCGGCGACGCTGGCGAAGGCGTCGACGAGCTGCGCGAAGCGCTGGCCGAACGGGACACGCAGCTCCTCGCGCGCATGGAGAACGAACAGGAGCTACTGCAGCGTCTCCGGGAGGCGCTGCTGGCCTCGGACCCGGAGGTGGACCCGGACCTGGTAACCGGCGACTCGCTGGCCGAACTGGAGGAGAGCTTCGCGAAGGCAAAGGCCGTCGCCAGCCGCCTGCGCGACGTGATCCTGCCGCAGGGAGCGACGCGGGTGCCTGCCGGCGCGCCGGGCCGCGTGCGCATTGCGCCGAGCACGCCATTCCAGAAGATCCGGGAGGGACTCTCGGGGCGGAGTTGACCCTGATTCCCCGGCGCTGCCACACTTCCCCGCAGTGACGGGTACCGGCGATACGCCCCCCTGGAACACCGGACCGGGGCTCAACTGCCCGGAGGCAGCTATCCCCGCTGGTAGCGCGCCATGAGCGTGAGGCGGCCGATCCGCCGACGGCTCATGGGGTCGCACACCATGCGGCTGGAGCGGCCGGCGCCGGCGCGCCGGCCGGGCAGCGGCTCACTGACGATCATCGGCGGACTCGCGGCCATCCTCGCGCTCGGTACCGTGCTGCTCATGATGCCTTTCTCCACCGCCGACGGAGAGTGGGCGCACCCCATGGAGGCGCTCTTCACCGCCGTATCGGCCATGTGCGTCACGGGCCTGGTGGTGGTCGAAACGGGCGAACACTGGTCCACTTGGGGGCACATCTGGATCCTGTTGCTGATCCAGGTCGGCGGGCTCGGCTACATGCTGGGCACCAGCCTCATCCTCTGGATCCTGGGCCGCAGGCTCGGGCTGCGAGACCAGTACATGTTGCGTCTCTACTACGGCGCTCCGTCCATGTCCGAAGCCATCGCCTTCGCGCGCAAGATCGCCGCCTATGCGCTGGCTTTCCAGATTCTCGGAGCCATCGCGCTGGCGATCGCGTTCATGGCCGAGGGTCGGCCCGGGGGCGAATCTGCGTGGTGGGCCATTTTCCATTCGATATCGGCCTTCAACAATGCCGGCTTCAACGTCACCGGGCAGGACCTGGTGCTCTTCCAGGACGACGCGGCCGTTTTGCTCATCGTCAGCGTCCTGGTTGTCGCGGGCGGTGTCGGCGCCGTCCCGGTGCTCGCCTTCATGGCGCGAAAGTCCATCCGCCGCCTGCCGCTTGATGCCAAGCTCATCTTTCTCACCACCGGCATCTTGCTCGCCATTGGCACAGTTTTCCTGCTCGGCGTCGAATGGCGCAATGCGCAGACCATCGGAGGCGTGGAGGGCGCCCAACGCCCGGTGCTCGCCTTCTTCCAGGCGACCGTCCCCAGGACGGCCGGCTTTTCCGCCGTCGACGTGGTGGACCTGACCGACGAATCGAAGTTCTTCCAGATGGCGCTCATGCTCATTGGCGGCGCTGCCGGTTCGACCGCGGGCGGCATCAAGGTCGGCACCTTCGCCTTGCTGGCCTTCGCCATGCTCGCCGCCCTGCGCGGCACGTCCGACGTCACTGCCCTGGGAAGGCGCGTGCCGTTCATGATCATCTTCCAGGCGCTGACGATCGTGCTGCTGGCCATCGCGCTGGCATTCATCGTCAGCATTCTCCTGCTCTGGAGCAGCGACATGCGCGATATCGACGTGCTCTTCGATTCCATCTCGGCGGTGGGCACCGTGGGACTGTCAACCGGCGTACCGGCGGACGCCAATACTTTCGGCCAGTTCGTGATCATCGTCGCGATGCTCCTGGGGCGCTTCGGACCGCTGCTGCTTGTGCTCGAAATGAACCAGCCACGCCGCCGCTCGCGCTACCAGGCGCCAGAAGATAGCATCCGGCTGGGGTAAACAATGAACGTCGCCATCCTTGGTCTCGGCCGCTTCGGCACGCAGCTTTCCAAAGAGCTCGCCAACGTTGGTGTGCAGGTGCTCGCCGTCGACCGCGACCAGGCGCGGGTGAACGAGGTCGTGGAGGATGTCTTTCTTGCAGCCGAGGGCAACGCGTCCGATATCGAGTTCCTGGAATCACTCGGCCTGCACAGTTACGACTCCGTCGTCGTCGCCTTTGGCAGCGACGTGGCCACCAGCGTGCTCGTCACCCTTACGCTGAAGCAGCGCATGCGTCACCGGCACGTCGTCGCCAAGGCCATGAACGAGGATCACGCCCGCGCGCTGGAGCTGGCCGGCGCCGACGTGGTGATCAGCCCCGAGTACGAAGCCGCCGTCCGGCTGGCCCATACCCTGGGCGCCCGCGCCGTCAGCGACTACATGTCGCTCAGCGGCGACCACGGTATCGCCCGCGTCCGCGCGCCGCTTTCCGCCGAAGGCCGCAAGATCGGCGACCTGGACATCCTGAAGAAGTACAAGGTCTTCCTGCTCGCGCGCATCCGCGGTGAACACGCCAGCTTCAACCCCGACCTGGACGAAGTGGTGCAGTCGGGCGACGTCTGGATCGTCGCCGGCGACGACAAGGACATCCGGACCATCCAGCAGTAGCTCAGCCCATCACGCCCAGCTCGCGCGCGATGATGTGCTTCTGGATCTGCGAGGTGCCCTCGGCGATGGTCGCCGCGCGGATATCGCGGTAGTAGCGCGAGACCGGCGTTTCGTCCATGTAGCCGAGGCCGCCGAAGACCTGGACCGCGGAATCCGCGGCGCGCTTCGCCGACTCGGTGCAGAAGAGCTTGGCGACCGCGGCCTCGCGGACGATCGGCTGGCGCGCATCATGTTTCCGCGCGGCCTTGTCGCGCAGCATCCGCGCCGATTCGAGCTCCACGTACATATCGACCAGCATCCCCTGGACGTACTGGAACCGGCCGATGGGGCGCTTGAAAGCCACGCGCGTACGAGCCCGTTCGAGCGCCAGGTCCAGGCATTCCGCCGCCACGCCAACACCCTGGGACGCGAGATAGATGCGCGTGAGCGCGAAGCCTGAGCCCACCACCTGCTTGCGGCCGCTGCCGGACCCGCCCATCAGGTGGTAGGACGGCACGCGGCAGTCGTCGAAGAACAGCTCGCGCGTGTCGGCCGAGCGCAGGCCCATCTTCTTCAACGGCGAGCCCATGGTGTAGCCCGGCGTCCCCGAGGGCACGATGAAAAGCCCAAAACCGTCGTCGGTCCGCGCCAGAACGCTGACAAAGGCGCAATTCTCCATCCCGGCATTGCTGATGAAGATCTTGCTGCCGTTGATCACCCATTCGTTACCATCGCGGACCGCCCGGGTTTTCGCGCCCGCGGTGTCCGACCCGGCGTCCGGCTCGGTGATGCCGCCGCCGCTGACGGTCTCGCCGCGCACCATCGGGAGGATGTAGGGCTCCATCCAGGCGTCGCGTTGCTCCTGGCTGCCACGGAGCATGCTCACGGCGCCCGGCGCGCCTACCCACAGCACCCAGCCTAGCGACATGTCCACCCGGCTGATCTCTTCGACCGCCAGGCAGAAAGCGAGCGTCCCCGCCGCGCTACCGCCCACCTCTTCCGGGTAGAGCATGCCGGGAACGCCGAGGTCGCCCAGCCGCTGGTAGAGCCCGTAGTCGAACTGCGAGGTGGCGTCGCGTTCCTCGGCGCCGTGCGCCACCTCGTTCCGGGCGAATTCACGCACGGTGCGCGCGATAAGCTGCTGGGCTTCGTCGTAGTCGTGGGTGTCGGCGGCGCTCACATGCCCCTCCTCGCCAGTGGTGAATGCGATTCTACGGGGCGGTGGGGAAGGGGGCAGGTGCGGCACAAGCTGAGACGCAAACCGGGACGGCGCCACGTCTTTCAGCGTCCTTCGACTGGTAAAGGGGGAAACACTGGTCGGGGTGCCCGGATTTGAACCGGGGACCTCTTCGTCCCGAACGAAGCACTCTGCCAGGCTGAGCTACACCCCGACGGCGTCTTCATACTAGCAGCGATGCGCGGCTTGCGCCCAGCGAATCCGCGCCCCTTTTTGCCTTTGACCTTGGCGGGAAGCCCTTATTTGCTACGATGCCGCTCTACGAACCCCAAGAGTTACCCACGATGGATGGAATCGCCGTCACAGTCCGCGTGCCTGCAACCAGCGCCAACCTCGGCGCCGGCTTCGACTGCCTGGGCCTCGCGCTGGACCTGTTTGCCGAAATCACCGTCACCTTCTGTGATGCCGAACTCCCGCCGACCGAGGACGTCGGCGAAAAGATGGTGCTGACCGCCGCGCGCAACGCCTATTCGCGCATGGGCAAAACGCCACCCGCCATGCAGGTGCGCTATACCGTCTCGATCCCGCTCGGGCGCGGGCTGGGCGCAAGCGCTGTCGCGCGCGTGGCCGGGGTGCTCGCCGCCAACGAAAAAGAAGGCCACCCGCTCGACGAGGACACCTGCATGCAGATCGCGAGCGACCTGGAAGGCCACGGCGACAACGCCTGCCCGGCGCTGTTCGGCGGCCTGCAGGTCTGCGTCGAAAGCGAGGGCCGCTATATCCGCGTCCCCGGGCGCTTCCCGTCGAACGTCCAGATCGTGCTGCTCATCCCCGATAGCTCGCTGGCGACCAAGGAAGCGCGCAAAGCGCTGCCGGAAAGCTACAGCCGCGCCGACGCCGTATTCAACACCGGCCGCGCCGCGCTGTTCGTCGCAGCAATGGCCGCCGGACGACTCGACGCGCTGGACGAAGCCACGCAGGACCGCCTCCACCAGCCCTACCGCGCCGAGCTCTTCCCGCCGCTGCTCGACATCTTCGCTTCGGCAAAGCGCGCCGGCGCGCACGGCGTGTGGCTCAGCGGCGCCGGCAGCTCCGTCGCAGCCATTTGCGGCGAGGACACCTCGCGCCAGGTGGCCACGGCCATGCTCGATACGCTCAAGGCCGCCGGCGTGGGCGGGCGGACGCTGATCACGCGCATCGCCCCGCACGGCGCCGAAGTCGCCAAAGTCGAACTCGTCACCCTGTAGCCATGCTCCTGCGCCCGGCCCGCGAAGCCGACCTGGACACCATCATCGCGCTTATCCGCGGGCTCGCCGAATACGAACGCGAACCTCACGCGGTGCAGCTCGACCGCGAAGAGCTGCGGCGCAACCTCTTCGGCGAACGGCCCTATGCGGAGGTCATCCTGGCCGAGGACGACTCCGGCGCGGTGGCCGGCTTCGCGCTGTTCTTCCACAACTTCAGCACCTGGCTCGGCAAGCCCGGCATCTGGCTCGAAGACCTCTTCGTCTGGCCCGAGCAGCGGGGCAGGGGCTACGGCAAAGCCCTGCTCACCGAGGTCGCGCGCATCGCCGTCCAACGCGGCTGCGGGCGCTTCGAATGGTCGGTGCTCGACTGGAACGAACCGGCCATCG
>SLAK01000222.1 GCA_007126855.1 Dehalococcoidia bacterium
CTGCTGCACCACTTCGGGCCCACCCGGCCGGTCCAGGTCGACGGTGATCGAGCGTTTGCCGAAGTTATCCAGTTCGAAGGCCGGGCTTTCCTGGAAGTCGTAGTCGTAGCCCAGGGACTGGAGCACGAAATGGCGGAAGCCATCACCACCGGGCGGCTCGATTTTTATCACGTCGGCGCCGAGGTCGGCCATGATGCGCGTGGCCGCCGGCGCGGCGAGCCAGTTCGCCACCTCGACGACGCGGATACCTTCGAGCGGAGCGGGCATGCAGTTCCTTCCGGCCGCACACGCGGCCCGCTGGATCGTAGGGACATCCGCCGGGCACAGACAAGCGCCCCGCTTACCGGGCCGCCAGCAACGCCTCGATCTCTTCTCGCCGGGGCATGGCGGATTGCGCGCCCGGGCGGCCTACACTCAGCGCCGCCGTTGCCAGAGCCCAGGGTATCGATTCCCGCAGCGAATGCCCGGAGGCGATCGCCGCCGCGAGCCCGCCGTTGAAGGCATCGCCCGCGGCAAGCGTGGAGACCGGCCGCGCCGGCACCGCCGGGAAAAACTCGCAGATGCCCTGCGCGTCGACAAAGCAGCCCAGGTCGCCCATCGTCACAATCACGCCCGGAACGCCCTGCGCACGGAGCATCCGCGTGGCTGCCCTGGCGGAATCAACATCGGTCACCGTGACACCGGTGAGCGCTTCCGCTTCCGGCTGGTTCGGCGTGACCAGGTCGGCGTACTCCAGTAGCCCGCTGGTATAGGTCCGCACGGGCGAGGGATCGAGGATGACCGTGACGTTGCGCTTGCGCACCGCGCGCATCGCACCGTGGGTCACGTCAAGCGGGATCTCCTGCTGCACCAGCAGCACCGCCGGGCCACTTATCGCGTCCGCCACGGCGTCGATCTCCTCATCGCCGCAATGCGCGTTTGCGCCATAGACTGCCGTAACGTAATTTTGCGCGCGCTCGTCGACGAAGATGACCGCCACCCCGCTGGGCGCTTCCTCATCGACCAGCACATGCGAAACATCGATGCCATCGTGCGCCAGCAGATCGCGCATCTGGGCGCCGTAGTCGTCCGCGCCAACTCGGCCGATCATATGGACGCGCCCGGGCTCATCCAGCAGCCGGGCGGCGGCGATCGCCTGGTTGGCGCCTTTCCCGCCTGGCGTGGTGAAAAACCGCGATCCCTCGACCGTCTCCCCCGGCCGCGGTATCCGCGGCGTTTCGACGACGAGGTCCATGTTGATGCCGCCCAGGACGACTACCGGCGTTGCGTTCACAGCTGGAACTCCACACTGGGCCTCGAGGGCCCGGGATGATGAAAGATAAGCTCGCCCGTTTACGTCAAGTATGACGGAAAAGGGACCGCTGTGATCTGCTCGAAGGGGCCGTGAAGGATGCGTTAGGGAGACGCGAGCGCAAATTGAGATGAATTAGTTACCAGGCGGCACGCTGTGGCCCCGCGGTCCACTCGAGCAAGGCGGCAACCGGCCGGGTGTTCACGATCCGGCCCGCGCTCACACCACACTCCGCCGCCCGGCGGCAGCCAAGGTCCAGCCAGTCCAGCTCGCCGGGCGCGTGCCCATCGCTGTCGATGGCAAAGCGGCAGCCCTTCTCGTTGGCCATGCGCAGCAGGCGGCGCGGCGGGTCGAGCCGGTCCGGCCGGCAGTTGACCTCGATCGCCTTGCCGTGTTCGCGGCACGCGTCGAAGACGCGCCCGGCATCGAAGGCTGATTCCGGCCTCCCCTTGCCGTCGCCCAGCTTCCGCCCGGTGCAATGCCCAAGGATGTCCACGTGCGGGTTGGCGACCGCGGCAATCATCCGTTCCGTCATCTCCGCCTTCGGCATGCGCAGCTTGCTATGGACGCTCGCGACCACCACGTCGAGCCTCGCCAGCAACTCCTCCTCCTGGTCCAGCGTGCCATCCGGGAGGATGTCGACCTCGATCCCGGTGAGAATGCGGAAGGGCGCCAGCCGCTCGTTGAGCTCCGCCACTTCCTCCAGTTGCTGCCTGAGCATGGCGGCGCTCAGGCCGTTTGCCACGCGAAGGCTCGGCGAATGGTCGGTCAGGACGATGTAATCGTGGCCCAATTCCTGGGCGGCTCGCGCCATTTCGACGATGGGTGTCTGGCCGTCAGACCAGTCGGAGTGGGTGTGGCAGTCGCCACGCAGAGCGGACCGCAGCTTCGCGGCGTCACCTTCGAGCGGCTGTCCCTCCACATCCGCTTCGAGTTCAGCCAGCCGCGAAGGGACGCGGCCTTCCAGGCATTCCTTTATTACCTGCGCGGTCGACCGGCCGATCCCGGGCAGGGCCTGCAGGGTCCCTTCCTCGCCGCGGCGCGCGATCTCGCCCGCGGCCAATTCTTCCAGCGTCGCCGCCGCCCGGCGGAACGCACGGGAACGTTGCGACGCGCCATCTCGCCGTTCGAGCAGAAAGGCAATGCGGCGGAGCGCTGCAACAGGCTCCATTGCACAAGCCTACCGAAATGCAGGCGCATGAGCGGGCAAGCGTGTACCATCGGGCCGCAGCCGCCAACCGGCACACAATCACCAATCACGGGGGATCGAAGATGGCAACACCGGATGAGCTTCGCGCGGCGCTCGCCGAGGCGAGGGCAGACTTCCGCAAAGCGATTAGCGACGCCGCCGGCGCATGGGAAAAGACGCCGGCACAGGGCGAGGGCGAAGAAGCCTGGTCGCCACGCCAGGCCGCCGAACACGCGATCGCCGCGGAGGCCTACTTCACCTCGGCCATTTGCAAAGCCTGCGGCTATCCCGGGGTGGACCGCGTTGAACCTGCCTACGCGGGCGCGGACGAAGCCATCAGGGCCTTCGACGAAGTTGTGGAGATGTGCAACAAGAAGCTCCAGTACATCACGGAGACGGACCTGGAGAAATCGCACGAGCGCTTTGGTACTGTAGAGAACCTGATGCAGGTAAACGCTGGCCACATGCGCGAACATGCTGCACAAATGCGCGCGGTGGCGGGCATGGCCTGAGAGGAGACCCGGCAATGAGACGCGTGATGATGTTGCTCGGCGTGCTGGCCGCACTCAACCTGGCCGTGGCCGGTGTGGTGAAATTCGTTGCCAGCCGCCGCCATACCTACGGGGACGAGGAAAGCGACACCTTCGACCTCGTTGTGCCGTTCAGTGGCCGGGAACTCGAAAGTCACGCTCGCTCATTCGCCGGCGGTTCCGTCCTCGTGATGTTCGGCGGGGCCGAAATCGACCTGCGCTTCGCCCAGCTCGACCCCATGGGCGCCTACATGGAAGTCGATTGCTGGTTCGGCGGCGTCGAGGTCATCGTGCCCGACAACTGGCGTGTCATCCTCAATGCACAGACCTATGCTGGCGGCGCCGAAAACAACGCGAGCGACCTGCTGGCGCGGCTCCCCGAGGATGCGCCGACGCTGGAGGTGGACGCGCGCGTGGTCCTGGGCGGGCTCGACATCCGCCCGGTCAGCGCCCGCGATGAGCCCCAGGGCGCCCGCGAATCAACCGCCCCCGCCTGAGCCGCCCACGGGCGGCGGGCGCCCGATCCGGCTGGCAACGAGGCACTTGCGCGCAGAGCCCGGAGACGGAATGCTGCTACGCCAGCAGGAGGGCCGCACATGGAACAGGAACTCGCCGGAAAAGTCGCCATCGTTACGGGCGCCGGGCGTATGCGCAGCATCGGCCGCCCCATCGCGAAGCTGCTCGCGCAGGCTGGCGCCACTGTCGTGATTACAGGCACCGGCCGCCCGCCGGAGCGCTACCCGGACGACGAGAAAGCCGTCGGCTGGCGCGACATCGATAGCGTCGCCGAGGAAATCGAGCAGGCGGGCGGGCAGTGCCTCCCCATCGTTTCCGACGTGACCAGCGAAGAAGCGAACGAGAAGCTCGTTGAGCGCTGCGTCTCCGACTTCGGGCGCATCGACATGGTGGTCAACAACGCTGGCGCCGCGCGCGGCAACGATCGCGTGCCGACCATCGACCTGGCTTACGACGAATGGAAGAAGGTGGTCGTCACGAACCTGGACGGTACCTTCCTGCTGTCGCGTGCGGTGGCGCGCAGGCTCATCGAGCAGGGTGAGGGCGGCAGCATCGTGAATATCTCCTCGATCGCCAGCAAGCTTGCACCGGCCAACACCGCTGCGTATGCGGCTTCCAAAGCCGGCATCAACGCGCTCAGCCACTCGATGGCCATGGAGCTCGCCAGGCATCAGATCCGCGTGAACGCGGTCTGTCCGGGCATCATCGACACCTACCGCATGGACGATATTGGCCGCGGCGAAACCTGGGACCGCTTTGTAGCCGAACGCATCCCGCTCGGCTACGCCGGCGATGGGACGGAATGCGCCGAGATGGTGCTCTTTCTGGTGTCCGAGCGCGGCAAGTGGATCACCGGCCAGGCGATCAACGTCGACGGCGGCACCGTCTGGGGCAACTAAGAGCAGCGGTGCAGGAATTTCACGGAAATTCCCGCAAGCCCCTGCAGAAGTGATCCGTTTTCGGTTACTCTTGCCGCATGTGGCGGCCCCGGCTCCTTTACCCGGCCTTAGCCAGCATCGCGCTGGCCATTGCCGCCTGTGGTTCAGGCGATTCCGACCCGGTCGACGAAAATGAGCTCACTCCGGCTCCGGACAATGCCGGCATGCAAACGCCCGCATCCGGCAACGACGAGACACCCGCCCCACCGCCCGATGGCAACGACGAAAACAATGGAGACGACGCCGGGACCGGGGGACCGCAAACCTACACCGTGCAGCCCGGGGACACTCTGGGCGCTATTGCCCAACGATTCGGCGTGACCGTCGAGGCGATCGTTGAGGCCAATGGCATTACGGATCCCGACCTGATCGCCGTCGACCAGGAACTGGTTATCCCCTGAACCGGCTTCACTCCTGCGGTGCCGGGGCTAGCTCCGCCTGGCCCTCGGCCGCAGTTCGCGCGGCTTCGACTCGCGAGGCCAGCACGCCGACTACGTGCTCGGCGTCCCGGCCGGCGCCCTGCACCATCACCGACGAAAAAGCGTACTGGAACTCCAGCCCCAGGAAGTAGAGCCCCGGCTCGGAGGTGGCGACGCCCCGCTCGTGCAGCGGTTCGGCCTCGCCGAAGACTGGGAGCTTGATCCACGAAAAGCCCGGCGTGAACCCGGTGCACCAGATGACGTTCGCCACGTCCAGCACCCGGCCGTCTTCGAGCACCGGCAGGCCGTCCTGGACTCCCGCAGTGCGGGGGACGCGCTCGACTCCGGCAGCCTTCAGGTCACGCGGCTTCACGCGAACGAGCGGCCCGCCTTTGTGAAGGTCCATCTTCGCGCGCATCCTCCGCCCGATGGGCGTGCCGGTGGTGAAGACGCGGTGGAACATCACCCGCAACACCAGCGGCACCAGCAGGTGCCGCGCCAGGAAGGTGTCGATACGGAAAGGAATGTGACCGGTGCCGCGCCCGGACATCCAGATAGGGTGTCCGTGACGCGAGAGCTCCATTGCTATCTCCGATGCTGAATTTCCCGCGCCAACCAGCAACACACCGCCTTCCCGCAGTTGCGACGGGCGCTTGTAGTCCGCCGAATGCATCTGGACGATGTCCGGCTCGAGCTGCGAGGCGAACTCCGGCACGCGAGGCTTCTGGTGATGCGCGGTCGCCACGATCAC
>SLAK01000134.1 GCA_007126855.1 Dehalococcoidia bacterium
AGGATCGCGTAGCGGATGTCTTCCGGCACCCCGTGCCGCGCCAGGATCTTGGAGCCCTCTACCGGGTGCAGGTCTTGCGTTGTGTGAATCTCCCAGTCGAAATCATGCAGCAGGCCAACAATGCCCCACCGCTCTTCATCCTCCCGGTAATGCCGCCCGTACGCCTGCATCACGGCTTCGACAGCAATCCCGTGCTTCCGTGTGCGCTCTTCCTGCGAATACTCCAACAGGATTTCCCATGCCTTGTCGCGATGCATTCGCCCTCTCCTGTCGACGGCTCCGGCGCAATTCTACCCGACACGCCGCCTCTTCGGGTTTATCTGTCTGGCTTTTGTTAGTTGGGCGAACGGCCGTTATATTGGCTTGCCGGTCACGAACATCAGGCCTTTGCTCAGCACCTCGCCGGCAAACACCGCTCCCATCGCGATGTAGAACAGGCCCGTCGCGCTCTGCATCGCGCGGATCCTGGTAGTCGAGAACGCGAGCACCGCCAGGATCAGCGGGAAAATCAACCCCACGCCCACCCGCAGGTAGAACGCCGGGTTCGCGAACAGGCTGGCATCGATCGGGCTCGCCGGCGTCGGCGTCTCCCGCACCGGCAGCGCCAGGTTCACCGCCACCACGAGCGTCTGGAACAGCAGCACGGCTATCGTGATCAGCGCCAGCTCCCGCAGCGGCCAGGCAGGCAAAGCTCCCTCCGTCAGATACCAGTGGCCCCAGACCATGGCGACCGTCACCGCGCCCATCGCCAGCGTCCCCGCCAGCAGCGCCACCAGGATCGCCGGGTAGCCCCAGGTCGGCGGCGCGAACATCCCAGCGAAGGCGACCACCGCTACCACCCCGGCGATAGAAGCCACGATTGCGGCAATCCGCCCCGCCGGATCCCATCCCATGAATGCGCCGAAGGTGTACATCGCGCTCCCCGCGATCACCACGATCAGCGCGTTCTTCGCCGGCCCGAACCAGCCTTCATCGATCCGGTAGCCGTCGACATCTCCTGTGAGCGAAAGTCCGGTCGCGGTCCAGTAGGTGAGAAACGCAGCCACCGCAACACAGAATGCCATCGTCATCACAAAACCCCGCGTCACCCCGCCGCGCAGGTCGGCGACGAGCGTGAGCCAGAGGCTGCCGATGGTCATTTGAGCGAGGATGAGCAGGAGCGTATACGGCAGAGCGTCGACGTTCACAGATTGAGTGTATTGGGAACCGCCCTAGTGGTCAGGCGTCCGGTGGAGAGCCCTTTCCCCTGTGCCACCCGGTCAAACTGACTCGGTGGCAGCCACGCCTCTAACGAGGCTGCCGCATTGACACGGCCATCTACGAAGCGCTGCGCGCTGCGAGGTGCTCCCGAGTCGACTCCACCTCCGCCGGGAGCACCCGTAATACTGTGTCAATGTCTTCGTCCGTCGTGTTTTCCCCCAGGCTGAAGCGCAGGCTCCCCACCGCCTGCCGGATCGGCACCCCCATCGCAAGCAGCACGTGCGATGGCTCCCACGTCGAGTTCGAACACGCGCTCCCGGAGCTCGCCGCGATCTCGTGCTGGTCCAGCCGCTCCAGCAAAACGTCGCTCTCCACTCCGTCGAACGAAATGTTCAGGTTGTTCGGCAGGCAGTTCACCTGGCAGCCGTTCGTCCGGGAGCCCGGCACCGTCGCGAGAATCCCGTCCCGCAACCGGTCCCGCAGGGCCCGCACCCGTGCCCCACGCTCGGCGATGCCCTGGTTTGCCAGCTCCAGTGCCGCGGCCGTGCCAATCGCTCCCGCCACGTTTTCCGTTCCCGCCCGCTTCTGCATCTCCTGGCCGCCGCCGCTGATCAGCGGCCGGAAGGGCGTCGCGCGGCGCAGGTAGAGTACGCCGTTGCCCTTCGGCCCGCCAAACTTGTGTCCCGAAAGACTGAGCGCATCAACGCCAAGTGCGTTCACGTCCAGCGGTACCCAGCCGGGCGCCTGCACCGCGTCGGTATGCAGCATCACCCGCCGCCCGTGCTCGCGCGCGGACGCGCGGATCACCTCTGCGATGTCCTCGATCGGTTGAATCGTGCCGACCTCGTTGTTCGCGAGCATCACGCTCGCCAGCACCGTGTCCGGCCTGAGCGCCTCGCGGAACTCCTCCACGGAAACGCGCCCGCTCGAGTCGCAGCCAAGGTAGCTCACATCGAAGCCCAGTTCCTCCAGGTATTGCGCCGAGTGCAGCCCCCCATGATGCTCGATTGCCGTCGTGATCACGTGGGCCCCCGCCCCCGCGCGCCGCATCGCATAGGCAATCCCGCACAACGCCGCGTTGATGCTCTCCGTCCCCCCGCTCGTGAACAGCACTTCCGACGGCCTGGCGCCGATACAACCCGCCACCGTTGTCCGGGCGCCGTCGATCGCCTGCTGCGCCTCCCGGCCGGCACGGTACAGCCCGCTCGGGTTGCCGAAGTGCTCCTCCAGGTACGGCAGCATCGCTTCCAGCGCAGCCCGGCGCAGTGGTGTCGTCGCCGCATGATCGAGATAAATCATCCGCGAACGAGCATAACACCACCGGGCGCACCCATCCGTTGAGGGAAACTCGCCGAGCGCGTAGGCTCTGAGCCGTGGTCGAAGAGTCCCTGCTTACAGAAGACGTCCGCGCACACATCGGCAAGACTGCTGATCGCGGGCTCGCCCGGGTCACCCCTCAGGCGCTGCTCCGCGCGTCCGAAACCTATTTCGGAGCACCCTGGGAGCCGGCCCCCGCCCACGGCGAACCGGTGCCTGGCATTGTTGTCGCAGCGCTCGAAACCGAAAGCTTCGGGCTCGAAATGCCCAGCGTCATGCCCAACAGCCTGCTCATCTCCAACGAATGGCAGTTCGAGCGCCAGCTTCGCATGGGCGAAGAGCTCGAAGTCCAGGCGCGCCTCGCCGATATCTCCGAACGCTTTGGTGGCCGCTTCGGCTACAGCCTCTACTTCCGTTCCGAGGTCGAATTCCGCGAACCCGGCACCGACACAGTCGTCGCCCGCAGCTCCCAGACGATGATGCAGTACGACGCCGCCAGCGCGGCCGGCGGAGGAGACGAAGAATGAGCGTCGACCCCGCAACCCTCCAGGAGGGCGTCGAACTGCCACCGCTCGAAGTCGCCCCCGGCCTGGGCCAGGTCATCCGCTATTGCGGCATGGCATGGGCCTTCCCGCCCTTCTTCTACGATGCCGAAGCCGCCCGCGCCATGGGCATGCCAGGGACCATCGTCCCCGGGCCACTCAAGCTCGGCATCGTCTACCGCGCTGTCCACGAATGGCTCGGCGACGCCGGCTGGATACGCCAGGTACGCACCGCCCACCGCCGTCCCGACCGCACCGGCCGCCCCATCACCGTCGTCGGCCAGGTCGCCCGTGTCTACGAAGAAGACGGGGCCCGCCGCGCCGACCTCGAGCTCCTCATCATCAACGAAGAACAGCAGCCCTCCGTCCGAGCGTTCGCTGTCGTCGAATTCTTCTAGATCCGCCGATTGGCAGCTTCTCTCAGAGCTGAGTACACTCCGGCGCAGCCCCTGATGTCGGAGTACTGCTGTGGACCCACAGGTAGATGCCCTTCTCAAGTCAATGGCCGAACAGGCAGAAGCCGCGGGCATTCCCCCTCTGTGGGAATTGCCCGCGGACGTCGCCCGTCAGAACGCTGAGCTCAGCTTCCAGGCTTTCAATCAGCCCATGCCCGAATCTGTCCGCGTCGAAGATCGCCAGATCCCTGGCCCGGCCGGAAATATCCCCATCAAGGTTTTCACGCCGCAGGGCGAAAACCAGATGTTCCCCCTGCTTATCTACTTCCATGGCGGCGGCTGGGTGATCGGCAGCCCGGAAACCCACGCCAAACTCTGCGCCGAACTCGCCGAAGGCGCCCAGGTCGTCGTCGTCAGCGTCGGCTATCGCCTCGCACCCGAGCATCCCGCCCCTGCAGCCCTGGATGATTGCATCGCGGCCGTCCGCTGGTGCCTGGAACACGCCACCGATCTCAACGCCACCACCGACCACTTTGCGGTTGGCGGCGATTCCGCCGGCGCCAACCTTGTCGCCGCCGCCTGCCTCCGCCTTCGCGACGACGGCGGCCCCCTGCCCAGCTTCCAGTTGCTGTTTTACGGCGCCTATCACTACGACCTCGACACCGAGTCCGCCCACGAGCACGGGGAAGGCAAGATCCTCGACCGCCGCGCCATGCAGTGGTTCTGGGAACACTACCTCTCCGGCGGCGCCAACCCGAAGGACCCCTACATCGCGCCGCTCCATGGCAACCTCAAGGGCCTGCCGCCCGCGCGGCTCATCGTCGGCACCATCGACCCGCTGCTCGACGACAGCCGGCTCTTCACCGAAAAGCTCGAAGCCGCCGATGTCCCGGTTGTCCTCAGCGAATACCCCGACCAGCCACATCTCTTCCTCCAGTGCTCCGCCATCCTCGATGCCGGCCGCCGCGGCGTCATTGAAGCCTGCATGGCCCTGCGCGAAGCCCTGCGAGCCTGAGCCCCCGGCGTTCTCCCCCCGGAACAGCAAGAAGCGGCAGCTCGATCGAGCTGCCGCTTCGTTCGTCCTTGCGAAAGGATGACTACGATACGTCGAGGAGAATGCCGAATGTGCCGGCGCCGATCGGCGCGTCTCCCGCACTGTGCTGAAGAGCGATGACGCCAAGCACCAGCACCATCACAGCAAAACCGATGACGGTCGCGATGACCACCTGGTTCGACTCCGCGTTTGTGGCTGCCTGCACCGCGTAGATCATCGACACCAGCAGGATGGCCAGCGGCGCAAGCGCGAACAGCGGCCAGACCACCGGGATGAACATCAGCACGCAGATGGCAAAGGGCAGCGATGCGTACCCCATGGTCCGCAGCAGCGATTGCACGTCCGCCGTGACCTTGAACATCTGTGCGAGCACCACGTAGATCACCAGTGCCGCCACCACATACATCACAGCGAAGAAGATCGAGCCCAGGAGGAAGTTATTCACCCAGACAGCGTCAAGTTCGAAAAAGGTCATGGGCACGACGGTCCAGTAAAGGGCGCCGCCCAGCCCTGCCAGGAATGAACTCACCACCAGCACAATCAGCGCCGGGATAAGCTCCTGCTGGTCATCTCGTACTTCGTCGAACACGCTCGTGTCGATCCGAGCGAGCCGAACTAGGCGGTTGACGATTGCGTTCGGGTCCATACGTACTCCTGCCGTTTCTCCTGAACTGCGCTAACCGGGGAAGGGATCAGTAAAGCCCTTGCCGCCACTCGCGAGACTATAGCACACATTCGCAATGGGCGCTCAAATGCCTATGCGTCTCAGCAATTTAACACTGCCTTTACAGCCCCCTGATGAGTGGCTTTCCATCAATCAAGAGACTGTGCCCCTCAAAGCGGCCGCTTGCGGGGTATCCCCGGGCGCCGTGGATACCGTGTGGGGGTCGCGCCAGTCTTTCGCAGCACCAGCATCCAGGGCGTCGCGCTCACTTGCTCGCGGCACGCCTCCCTCGCCACCACTTCCACCCCGAGCTCTCGCATCGCGTTCGCTGCCGCAGCCTCCTCTTCCGGCAGGCGGCTGCCCTTTGGGAGCGCCAGCAGGCCGCCCCCTGCTGCCAGCGGCGCCGTGTATTCCAGCACCTCCCGCAGCTCCGCCACCGCTCGCGCCGTCA
>SLAK01000172.1 GCA_007126855.1 Dehalococcoidia bacterium
CCGCCGCAGCCGCCGCACCCTCAACCAGCTCGCCCGCGACGCCGGCACCTTCCTGGAAGCCGACCGCGACCAGTTCGGCCAGATGATGCAGTTCTACGACGGCATCCCCATCGGCATCAACGACTACATCCCCGACGACCAGACCGTCGGCTCCAGCAACGACACCAGCACCATCTATGCCATGCAGTTCGGCGAAGGCGCCCTTTCCGGGCTCACCGCTCCCGGCGGCCTCACCATCGAACGCGTCGGCAGCCTGGAAACCAAGGACGCCTCTCGCATCCGCGTGAAGTGGTACGCCAGCCTCGCCCTCTTCAACACCGTCAAGCTCGCTCGCCTCATCGGCGTCCGGCCGTAGCGCGCCGATCTCGCCGACCATGCTCGACGGCCCCCGTGTCTTACGGGGGCCGCCGGCTGTTCCGAGAACACGACACGTTGTCGCTACGTGCGGACCCGGCTGCCCCTGCGGGCACCTGGCCCCGGCGCCGGGACCAGCCCTTCGCCCGTACCCGAAAGCGCCACCGAACGCCGCGTGAGCCGTTCATCGCTCAGTGCCTGCGCCAGGAAGCGGCCAACGCTGCTGCGGGCAACCTTCATCCCCTGGACGTCGCCATCCACGGATGCGTATGGCAGGTCCGCGACATCGTGATCGGTCAGGTTCACCGGCTGGACGATGACCCAGTCCAGCTCGCTTCCGCGGACTTCGCGTTCCTGCACCTCCGTGTCGGCGATCTGCGGCCGCAAGAGCAGCTTGAACACGATGCGTTCGACGAGCGGCAGACGTTCGCGCGTTTCCCCCACGCCATAGGATGTCTGCACCACCAGCCTGCGAACCCCGTGGTCTTGCATGGCAGTGATCACGTTGCGGGTGCCCGCCGATCGGACATCCATCGGCGTGTGGCGGCTCCCCCGCAGGCGGACCCGCAGCGCGTTCTCGCTTATGCCCAGCGACACGATTACCGCGTCCTGGCCCTCGACGGCGGCGGCCACCTGCCCGGGGTCCATGGCGTCGCCGTCGATTGCGACCGCTGAAGGGTACTCCGCCAACAGGGCCGACGCCCGGCGGGCGAACACGGTGACCCGATGCCCCTCAGCCAGCGCAGCCGCGGTCGCCGCGCGCCCCGAACCGCCCGTGGCGCCTACGATAAGAACGTTCATAATCTTCCCCCTTGGGGTGTTTGTCCACCGTAGGGCGGCCCGGGCAAACCCTCCATGACAAATCAGCGCGGAAGTTTGATAGATCGTCCAGGTGCGGTAGACACACTGTTTCTGCCACGCGACACTCTTCCCACATGGCGAGTCACTATCCGTGGACACCGGTAGATGCCCTCGGTGAAGCCCTGCACGCGGTCCGCATGGAAGGCGTCTTCTACGTGTCCAGCGAGCTCCGCGAACCCTGGAGCCTGCAGATGCCGCCCTTCGAAGACTGCGTCAGCTTCCACGCCGTCATCTCAGGCTCATGCGGGATAGAGGTCCCGGGCGCTTCGCCCGTCGAGCTTCGCCCGGGCGATTTCTTGCTCGTGGCGCATGGCCTCGGGCATCGCATGTTCTCCGCCCTCCCGGCGCCATTCACGGAACGCGTTGACCTCGTGCCCCACGAGCAGGTGAGCGAGCACTACCATCAGCTGCGCTATGGAGGCAGCGGCGCCCTCTGCACCATGATGTGCGGGATCGTGTCCTTCGGGCACCCGCTCGCGCGGGAAGTGCTCGACCTCCTTCCGCCGCTGGTCCACATCTCCGGCGTCGAACGGGTTGCGAACGGCCGGATGCAAACCACCCTCGACATGCTCGCCGCCGAGGCGCGGGAACCGTCGCCCGGTGGCGAGGCCGTGATTACCCGCCTTGCCGATATCCTGATCGTGCAAACCATCCGCTGGTGGATCGCCTCCGAACCGGGGGACGGGCGCGGCATTGTCGCGGCGCTCAAGGATCCGCAAATCGGGCGAGCAATTCTGGCTGTGCACCGCGACCCGGGAAAACGGTGGACTGTCGCCGCATTGGCGGACTGCGCGGCGATGTCACGGTCGGCCTTCTCGGAGCGCTTCACCCGGCTGGTTGGCACCACGGCCATGCGCTACGTATCCCGCCTGCGCATGCAGCACGCCATTGCCGGGCTCAAAGGCGGTGACACGCGGAGCCTCGCCCAGATGGCACTGGACCTCGGCTATGGTTCCGAAGCCGCCTTCAACCGCGCCTTCAAGAGCATGGTCGGTGTCGCCCCCGGTTCCCTCAGACGATCAGCCCGCGAGCGCCATGAGATGACCGCAAGCTAGCCGGACGTTGCGCCACGGCGGTGCCTCTGCTCGCAAGGGCCGCCGTACTGTGGCCTGTTTTACTGAACATCTACCGGGAATTTACCCTCGGGCCGTAACCCCGGGGGCTCCTCGTTCGCTATCCCTTATAGAAGCGCCGACCAAGGGGGAAAGTATGGCAGTTGTGAAAGCGGAGCAGATGGCGGCCGGCAGCCGGCTCCGCGAATCGGCACAGCTCGAGCGGCTGAAAGCGCGCGAAGCTGCCGCCTGGGCCGACCTGTTTGAAACCCACCACCGCACGGTCTACCGCACGGTACGCGCGCTTGTGAACGACCGGTCCGCGGCCGAAGACCTCACCGGCCAGGTCTTCCTGGAAGCCCTCGAAGGCATCGGCCGCTACCGTGACCGCGGCAAGCCCATCGCCGCCTGGCTCCTGGCTATCGCCCGGCACCGCAGCCTCGACTGGCTGCGAAAGCAACGCCGTGAGCAGAAGGCCATCGAGCAAGAACAGCGCGGCCATGCCGCGGAGGATCATGGCGCCGCCGCCGAGGCGCTGAGCGTCCTGGAAACACTCAAGCCCGAGCAGCGCGAAGTGGTGGTTCTGCGCTTCGTCGAAGAACGCTCCATCGAAGAGGTGGCAGAGCTCACCAACCGTTCCGCCGGCGCTGTGAAATCCCTGCAGCACCGCGCACTCAACAATCTTCGGGATGCCCTGGGTGTAAACCCGGAGGAGGGACAGCGATGATATTCCGGCCAACACCGGCGCCAGCCGACCTGCATCTCCTGGAAGCAGCGGTCATGGACCGGCTTGAACCACTCCGCGACGACGCTCCGTCGCCCGACGCCTATGCCCGCATGCGCGGAGCGCTCCTCTCCGCTGCAGCAGCGCACCACGTGGCCGGCGCAGACGGCGCCGGGCTCCGCCCCTGGCACCGCGCCGCCATCGTTTCGGTTGCCGTCGCCGGCTTTCCGCTGGCGGCGGGGGGCGCCCTGGCCGCGATGCCCGGCAACGACATCGTTTCCGGCCCGGGCTCGATGGTCTCCAAAGTCGCCGGCGTCTTCACCGGCTCCGGCGATGGCGGCTCCAGCGCTCTCATGCCCCAGGAAATCGATGACGAAGAAGAGAACGGCAGCGAGACCACCGAAAACGGCGATGGCGAGAGCAATGGCACCGCAGTCGCAACTACCAGCGAAACCAACGACAACGATGTCGGCACCAACGACGCGAACGGCGATGCCAACGGTTCGGGCCGCAGTGCAGCCCGCCCCGGCCACGAAGTCTGCTTTGCGGCAACGGAGAACGCCCGCGCCCGCATAGGCGAACTGCTGGACCGCGAGGACATCAGCGAGGAACAGACCGCCGGGCTTGAAAATGCCCTCCGTGCCATCGAGACCTGCGGCCTGGGCGCCGGGGACGAAAACGCCGATGCGCTCGAAGAAGAAGAGAACGGCAACGAGGAAAACGGCAACGGCATCGGCGCGCAGGTCTGCCAGCAAGCCACGGCTCACGCTCGCGGCGTGCTCGAAAGCCTGCGCGATCGGCTACCCGAGGACCATCCGGGTCGCGGCGGCATGGACCGGGCCATCGAAGCCGTCGAAAACTGTGGCGCCGGCAACCGGGGCAACGGCGAGTCCGAAGAAAACGGCACCGACACCGAATCGGCCGCCGAAGGGCAGTCCGCTGGCAACCGGCCCGATCATGCGGGACCGCCTGCGCACGCAGGTCCGCCGGAGAATCCTGGCCGGCCAGACCACGCAGCCCCTCCGGAGAACCCTGGTGGCGACAATCGGCCGGACCACGCCGGTCCACCGCAGGATAGGCCCGGTTCATCAGCCGCTAATAGCGGCAACGGCGGGGACAACCGCCCGGACCATGCCGGCCCGCCTTCCAACCCTGGCGGTGGCAACGATAGCCAGGGAGACGGCCCGCCTGCCGGGCGCGGCCCCAACCGCTAGCAGCGCGGACCAGACACATCCCTCCGAAGGGGCCGGCATTGCCGGCCCCTTTTCCCTGTGGCCGCGATTAAGGCAGTGATTTACTTGTCACTTGAGAAAATCAAGTTCGGACGTGACAAAGACGATGCGAAAGCATATCCTTCCGTCTAAGACAGGAGGTCACCATGGCTGTCCTCGAAGTGCGCGAAGTCACCAAGCGCTACCGTAACGGCACCCTGGCCAATGACCGGCTCAACCTCGCGGTTCAGCCCGGCGAGATCTACGGGCTGCTTGGCCCGAACGGAGCGGGCAAGACGACGCTCGTCCGCCAGGTCCTCGGCCTGCTCAAGCCAACGTCCGGCGCCATCCATCTCGACGGCGTCGACATCGTCGCCGACCCGGGCTACGCTCGGCGCTCCATCGGGTCCCTGCCGCAGTCGCAGCTCAACATGCAGGGCATCCGCCTGGAGGAGTGGGTCACCGGCGTCGCCCAGCTCTGTGGCATCAGCGCGGCATCCGCGCGCGAACGCACCGCCGCCCTGGTCCGCCGCCTCCAGCTCGAAGACTTTGCGCGCACCATGATGGCCAATGCCTCCGGCGGCGTCCGCCGCCTCGCCGGCTTCGCCGCTGCCATCGTCGCCGACCCGCGCATCCTCATCCTTGATGAGCCCACGAACGACGTCGACCCCGTGCGCCGCCAGCTCCTCTGGCAGTTCATCGGCGAGCTGGGCAGCCGGGGCACCACCGTGCTGCTGGTGACCCACAACCTTGCCGAAGCCGAACGCTATATCGACCGGCTCGCCATCATCGACCACGGCCGGATCCTGCGTGAAGGGACCCCGTCGGCGCTCCGCAGAGTCGTCAGCGATAGGCTCCACCTGGCCGTCACCGCGGCCAGCGAACTCGCGCCGCACCCCGCCCTGGTTCCCGACCCCCTCCAGCCGGGCGCCTTCTCCTTCGAACGCAGCGACCTGTCCATCGTCGTGGGCTGGCTCGAATCGCTGCGGGATACCGGGGCCATTAGCGACTTCCGCATTGGCCCACCCACCCTCGACGACATCTACGCCGCGTCACTCAATGGCGCCGCGCAGGAGGCGCCCGCATGAGCGCCATGGCGAGCTACCTGGTGCTGGTGCGGATGCACCTCCAGTCCTTTCGCCCTGAGATCCCCGTTGTCGTGGCGGTGCAGATCGCGTTTGCGGTCGGCTTCGTCCTGGGCTTTGGCTATCTCATCCCCGACATCGACAACACCACCGCGCTGTTCATCACCGTCGGTGCAGCCACGCAGAACCTGGTCATGGTGGGCTGCGTCATGTTGCCACAGTTCCTGGCCATGGGGCGCCAGGAAGGCCGCCTCGACTACTTCCTGTCTCTCCCCATTTCCCGCGAGGCTTACCTGCTGGCGAACGTCACCGTCGCGGCCTGCTTTGCGTTGCC